>NZ_JBPQTQ010000030.1:0-48358 GCF_051386415.1 Streptomyces sp. URMC 129 | reverse complement strand
GCCGTCCGGGTCCGCCCGCCCCTTCCCGCGACCCGCCCGGCCGCGTTACCGTGCAAGGGTCCCGGGCCCTGCAAGGCTTGGACCAGTGCCGTTCCGCCCGCTGTGGCGAACTACTTGGATTTCCAGGTAAATCCGCAGGTCAGGGGCGCTTTCTCGGGTTGAGATCCGACTGGATACCGTGCTCTTATGGGGCCGACGAACGGGACACGAACGGAACACCAGACCGCTCGGTTCCGTCCACGCCGCACCCCACCCCGTGCGCCGTACGGGACCGGACGAGCCCGCCCTGGCCGCCCGGCGACCCCGGGGGCCGGACCGACGGAGGAGCACGAGTGACCGTGGAACGCACCGCGCCGCGCGGCAAGCCGCGCCGGGCCGCGACGAAGAAGACGACGACCGCCGCCGCGAGAAAGCGGGCGGCGCGCCCGGAGATGGTGCAGCTGCTGACCCCCGAGGGCGAGCGCGTCGAGCACCCCGACTACGCCCTGACCACCACCCCCGGGCAACTGCGCGGCCTGTACCGCGACATGGTGCTCACCCGCCGCTTCGACGCGGAGGCCACCGCGCTCCAGCGCCAGGGCGAACTGGGCCTGTGGCCCTCGCTGCTGGGCCAGGAGGCGGCGCAGATCGGCTCCGGCCGGGCGCTGCGCGACGACGACTACGTGTTCCCGACCTACCGCGAGCACGGCGTGGCCTGGTGCCGGGGCGTGGACCCGACGCTGCTGCTCGGGATGTTCCGCGGCGTCAACCACGGTGGCTGGGACCCGAACAGCAACAACTTCCACCTCTACACCATCGTCATCGGCTCCCAGGCGCTGCACGCCACCGGCTACGCGATGGGCGTCGCCAAGGACGGCGCGGACTCGGCGGTGGTGGCCTACTTCGGGGACGGCGCCTCCAGCCAGGGCGACGTGGCCGAGGCGTTCACGTTCGCCGCGGTCTACAACGCGCCCGTCGTCTTCTTCTGCCAGAACAACCAGTGGGCCATCTCCGAGCCCACCGAGCGGCAGAGCCGCGTTCCGCTCTACCAGCGGGCGGCCGGTTACGGCTTCCCCGGCGTCCGCGTCGACGGCAACGACGTGCTCGCCGTCCTCGCCGTCACCCGCGCCGCCGCCGAGCACGTACGGACCGGGCAGGGCCCCATGCTGGTCGAGGCGTTCACGTACCGGATGGGCGCGCACACGACGTCGGACGACCCGACCCGCTACCGCCGCAAGGAGGAGCTGGAGGTCTGGGAGGCCAAGGACCCGATCCTGCGGCTGCGCCGCTGCCTGGAGCGGGAGGACGCGGCGGACGAGGCGTTCTTCTCGGACCTCGCGGAGGAGAGCGACGCGATGGCCCGGCGGGTCCGCGAGGCCATCAGGAGCATGCCCGACCCGGACGGCATGGCGATCTTCGAGCACACCTACGCCGACGGCCACGCGCTGGTGGACGAGGAGCGCGCCCAGTACGCCGCGTATCTCGCCTCCTTCGCGGACCACGGGCACGAGGGGGTCTGACGGACATGGCTGCCGAGACGATGGCGATGGCTAAGGCGCTCAACTCCTCGCTGCGCAGGGCGATGGAGAGCGACCCCAAGGTGCTGGTGATGGGCGAGGACGTCGGCAGGCTGGGCGGCGTCTTCCGGATCACCGACGGGCTGCAGAAGGACTTCGGCGAGGAGCGGGTCATCGACACCCCGCTGGCCGAGTCGGGGATCATCGGGACGGCGATCGGGCTGGCGCTGCGCGGGTACCGGCCGATCGCGGAGATCCAGTTCGACGGGTTCGTCTTCCCCGGGTACGACCAGATCGTCACGCAGCTGGCGAAGATGCACGCCAGGTCGCTGGGGAAGGTCAAGCTGCCGGTGGTGGTGCGGATCCCGTTCGGCGGTGGCATCGGCGCGGTCGAGCACCACAGCGAGTCGCCGGAGGCGCTGTTCGCGCACGTGGCGGGGCTGAAGGTCGTGACGCCGGGGAACCCGTCGGACGCGTACTGGATGCTCCAGCAGGCCATCGAGTGCGACGACCCGGTCATCTTCTTCGAGCCGAAGGCCCGCTACTGGGACAAGGGCATCGTCGACCCGGCGGGCATCCCGGGGCCGCTGCACACGGCGAAGGTCGTCAGGCCGGGCACGGATCTGACGCTCGTGGCGTACGGTCCGACCGTGAAGACCGCGCTGGCGGCGGCGGTCGCGGCCGAGGAGGACGGGGTGTCGCTGGAGGTGATCGATCTGCGGTCGGTCTCCCCGATCGACTTCGACACCGTCCAGCGGTCGGTGGAGAAGACCGGCCGGCTGGTGGTCGCGCACGAGGCGCCGGTCTTCTTCGGGGCGGGCGCGGAGCTCGCGGCCCGGATCACGGAGCGCTGCTTCTACCACCTGGAAGCCCCGGTGCTGCGCGTCGGCGGCTTCCACGCGCCGTATCCGCCGGCGCGGCTGGAGGAGGAGTATCTCCCGGGGCTGGACCGGGTCCTGGACAGCGTCGACCGCGCCTTGGCGTACTGAGGAAAGGCTGAGGAGAGTCGTGACGATGGCCGCTGAGGCACAGCGCTACCGCGAGTTCAAGATGCCGGACGTGGGCGAGGGGCTCACGGAGGCCGAGATCCTGAAGTGGCTCGTCCAGCCGGGTGACACGGTGACCGACGGCCAGGTGGTGGTGGAGGTCGAGACCGCCAAGGCCGCGGTCGAGCTGCCCATCCCGTACGACGGCGAGGTCCGTGAGCTCCTCTTCGAGGAGGGGACCACGGTGGACGTCGGCACGCCGATCATCAGGGTGGACACGGACCCCTCCGCGGCGAAGCCCGCCGCGGAGGAGGGCGAGGCGCCGCAGGCCAGGGCCCAGGCGCGCAAGCCGGTGCTGGTCGGCTACGGCGTCTCGGCCCCTTCCACGAAGCGCCGCGCCCGGAAGCAGCAGCCCCCGGCCGGTGGCGGCGGCCGGGAGCCGGAGGCCGCACCGCCGCCGGGGGTCCTCGGGGAGGCGGCCGGGGACGTGGCCGGGGAGAAGCGCCCGCTGGCCAAGCCCCCGGTGCGGAAGCTGGCCAAGGATCTGGGGATCGACCTGGCGTCGGTCACGCCGACCGGGGCGAACGGCGTCGTCACGCGCGAGGACGTGCGCGCCGCCGCCGAGCCCCCGGCGCCCGAGCCGGAGCCCGCGCCGGCGCCGGCGCCCGTCGCCGAAGCGGTGGGACGGGAGCGGCGGGTGCCGATCAAGGGCGTGCGCAAGGCGACCGCGCAGGCCATGGTGGGCAGCGCGTTCACCGCGCCGCACGTCACCGAGTTCGTGACGGTGGACGTCACCCGGACGGTCAAGCTCGTGGAGCGGCTGAAGCAGGACCCGGACATGGCGGGGCTGCGGGTCAACGCGCTGCTGATCGTCGCCAAGGCGCTGCTGGTCGCGATCCGGCGCAACCCGGAGGTCAACGCCTCCTGGGACGAGGAGCGCCAGGAGATCGTCTACAAGGAGTACGTCAACCTCGGGATCGCCGCGGCCACCCCGCGCGGCCTGATCGTGCCGAACATCAAGGACGCCGGGGCCAAGACCCTGCCGGAGCTGTCCCGGGCGCTCTCCGAGCTGGTCGGCACGGCCCGGGAGGGCAGGACGCCCCCGGCCGCCATGCAGGGCGGCACGGTGACGATCACCAACATCGGCGTCTTCGGCATCGACACCGGCACCCCGATCCTCAACCCGGGCGAGTCCGCGATCCTCGCCTTCGGGGCGATCAAACTCCAGCCGTGGGTGCACAAGGGCAAGGTGAAGCCGCGGCACGTCACGACGCTGGCGCTCTCGTTCGACCACCGGCTGGTGGACGGCGAGCTGGGGTCGAAGGTGCTGCGCGACGTCGCGGCCGTCCTGGAACAGCCGCAGCGCCTCATCACCTGGGGCTGACGGCCCCCGGGACGGACGGCGACGGCGGCACCGTCGGGTGCCGCCGTCGCCGCGTCAGGGACAGGCCGTCACAGGTAGGGGCCGGACCGGGCGCCGCCGCGGGTCTCGCCCTGCTCCCCGCCGTCCTCGGCCAGCGCGCCGGGCGGCAGCGCCCGCCGCATCTGTTCGAGCTGCGCGCGGGCCGCCATCTGCTGGGCGAACAGCGCGGTCTGGATGCCGTGGAACAGCCCCTCCAGCCAGCCGACGAGCTGCGCCTGGGCGATCCGCAGCTCCGCCTCGGTGGGCACGCTGTCGTCGGTGAAGGGCAGCGACAGCCGTCCCAGCTCCTCGACCAGCTCCGGCGCCAGGCCCTCCTCCAGCTCCTTGACCGAGCTGGCGTGGATCTCCTTCAGCCGGGCCCGGCTCGCCTCGTCCAGCGGCGCGGCCTTGACCTCCTCCAGGAGCTGCTTGATCATGCTGCCGATCCGCATGACTTTCGCCGGCTGCTCCACCATCTCCGTCAGCGGAGTCTCCGACGGTCCCTCGTCGCCCGCGCCACCACCGCGGGGCCCGGCGCTGCTGAGAGCCATCCCGTCCGGCCCCACGACCAGGATCTGCGAGTTCTCGTGCGGTGGTTCGTTCCTCGGCTGCGTCATACCTCCATCATGCAACGCGCCTCACCCCGCCCGCCGCGCGAGGGGGATCCGGGAGCGGGTCAGGAGCGCGGCGACCGCGCACGCGATGAGCGGCACCACCACGATGAGCTGCGCGAACGTCGCCCACGGCAGCTCGATGAACAGCTCCGGCCGGGGCCCGGAATCCCACCCCTGCTCCCAGTTCCACTCCCACGCGGAGACGGCCTTCCGGTGCTCGTCCAGCCGCAGGCCGAGCGCCGGGATCAGCCCGGCGACGGAGCCGAGCAGCACCCCCATGGCGGCGATCACCCCGCACTGAAGTCCGGAGAGGGTACGGCGGACCCGGGGTGACGCGCCGACCGACGCCAGGGTGGTGAGGTCGGCCTCGGAGTCGGCCTGGGCGAGGCCGGTGGCGATCCCGGCGGCGCCGAGCGTGATGACCAGCGCCACCAGCGCGAGGATCAGCAGGACCGCCGTGGGGTCGCCGTCGTAGCCGTCCTCGATGTACGCCGCCGGCGGGGTGCCCAGCGCGGCCAGCGCCTGCTCGAAGGACAGTTGCTCGCCGCTGCCGGGCATCTCGGTGGTCGCGAAGAAGCTGGCGGCGTCCACGGTGGTCAGTCCGGCGGCCTCGGCGGCGGCCGGCGAGATCAGCGCGGAGAGCCCGAACTCCGCCCCTTCCACCAGGTGGGCCGCGAAGGTGGCCGTGTGGTCCGGCGGCGTCGGGGCGCCGTCCTCCTCCCAGGGGTCGACGTCCCAGAGGTTCACCCGCACCTCGCCGTCGCCCGAGACGAACCGGTCGGTGAAGACGACGGCCTCGCCCCGTTCCAGCGCGTCGGCGGCCCGGCGGACCTCGTCGTCGCCGACGCCGAGGATCCCCAGCGCCTCGGGGCCGCCGACCCACACTCCGCGCTCGTCGATCAGCAGCGCCGTCGCCCGGGCACAGCGCGGATCGTCGCTCAGCCCGCCGCGCTCCTCGGCCGTCAGGCGGTCGGCGTCCTCGGTCCACAGCGGGCACTCCCGCTCCGGGGGCACGACGAGTTCCACGAGTCCGCAGCTCTCCGCGACATCGCTGCTGTCGCACTCCGGGTCGCCGGCCACGACCTCGAAGAGGTCGGCCCGCTCCGCCGTGGGCAGCTCCCGCTCCGCCGCGGCGCGGGCCGCGTCGAGCTGGTCACGCTGATCGGGGAAGTCCGCGGCGAGCGACACCCCGCCGGTGGGCAGTGTCGCCACGTACTCGGCGCGGTTCTCGGCCTCGCCGCTGACGACCATGGTGGCGACCACGACACTGCCCGCGACGGCGGCCAGGACGGCCGCGACGGCGGGCGCGGTGCGGCCCCGGTTGCGGGTGGCGTCGCGCAGGGCCAGGCGGGCGGAGAGCGGCAGCCAGCGGCCGAGCCGGCCGGCGGCGCCGACGAGCACGGGCGTGAGGGCGACCAGGCCCAGCTCGGCCGTGACCGCGCCGGCCGCGACCACGACCGTGCTGTCGGTGACCAGGCTGCCGAGGAGGGCCGTGGCGGTGCCGAGGACCAGGACGGCGAGGCCGATCACGGGCAGCACCCGGTTGGCGCGGCGGACGCCGCGGCGGCCGGTGAGCGAGTCGAGCACGCTGCTGCGGGCGGCGTTGACCGCCGGTATGACGGCGGCCAGCAGGCCGACGACGACGGCGAGCACGGCGATCCCGGCCAGTTCGGCGACGCGGAAGTCCCAGGCGCCGAACCGCTTGTTCCCCTGCTCCTCGATGAGCGGGTGGGCGGCCAGGGTGAGGGCGATGCCGCCCGCGACGCCGATGGCCGCGGCGACGGCGCCGAGCACGGCCCCACCGGCGAGCATGACGGCCCGCAGGTGGTGGCGGTCGCCGCCGTTGGCGCCGACCAGGCCGAGCTGGCGGCGCGAGCGGCGGGCGCCGACCGCGAAGGCCGGTCCGGCCAGCAGGCAGATCTCCAGGATCACCAGCGAGACGGCGGTGACGGTCGCGGCCACGACGGTGCTGTCGACGCCGGACCCGGAGGAGCCTGGAGGGCCGTACTCGTCCCACAGCGGCACGTCGGCGTCGGCCGGCGGGTCCGCCAGCACCGCACGGGATTCGGCGCTGAGGCCGTGCTCGTTGGCGGCCATCACCATCGGCCAGGTGACACCGCCGTCCGGCACGACGGCGAGAAGGGTGGCCGGCCCCTGCCAGCCGGCGCCGCCCTCCGGCAGGGGCAGCACCGCGCCGGGCAGGGCGAGGAGCTGGGCCTGGTCGAGGCGGTCGGGCAGTTCGTAGGCGCCGGTGACGCGGTAGCTCCGGTCGTCGTCCCGGATACGCAGCTCGGCGCCGACGCGCAGACCGCTCTCGTCGAGGAACGCCTCGGTCGCCGCGATCTCGCCCGGCCCCTCGGGGTACCGGCCGCTCAGCAGGGTGATCATGCCCTCGGTGGCCGGATGGGCGGCGTCCAGTTCCCTGACCTCGGTGGCCAGCAGGACATCCTCGGTGTCGACAAGGCCCTCGACCGTGTGGTCCGCCAGGATCTCGGTGCCCGGGGGCAGGGTCGCGCGCAGCCGGTCCGTCACCTCGTCCAGCGGCCTGGTCAGGGCCGCCGTCCAGGTGTCGACCGTGTCGGGGAACTGGAGCGCGTCGCCCTCCGGCGACTGGAGGACGGGCTCGCCGCCGGTCTCGACGCGGAACCGCGCGTCGGCCTGCCCCATCTCGCGGGTCAGTTGCTCGGCCTGGGACAGCTCACTGCTGCGCACCGCCAGGTCGGCGGCGGTCACGCCGAGGATGGGCAGCGCGATCATGGCCACGACCAGGGCGCTGCGGCCCTTGGCGCGCAGGGCGTCGCGCCGGGCGATGCGCAGCGCGAGCCGCCAGGTGGCAAGAGCGTTCACCGGGCTTCCCCGCCGGTCAGCAGCGACTCGGCCCGGGGGGCGACGGACTGGTCCACGACGGTGCCGTCGCGCAGGAAGACCACCCGGTCCGCCCAGGCGGCGTACCGGGACTCGTGGGTCACCAGCACCACGGCGGCCCCCTCGTCGCAGCGCCTGCGGAGCAGCGCGAGAACGGCCTCGCCGGTCTCGGAGTCCAGGGCGCCGGTGGGCTCGTCCGCCAGGACCAGGCGGCGGTCGCCGACCAGGGCGCGGGCGATGGCGACGCGCTGCTGCTGGCCGCCGGACATCTCGTCGGGGAAGCGGTCGGCCAGCTCGGGCAGGCCGATCTCGGCGAGCGCCGCGAGCGCCTCGCGGCGGGCGGCGCGGGTGGAGACGCCGTCCAGCTCGCGGGGGAGCGCGATGTTCTCGGCGGCGGTCAGCGCCGGTATCAGGTTGTAGTCCTGGAAGACGTAACCGACGCTGGTGCGCCTGACCTTGGCCAGCTCGGCACGGCCGAGGGCGCCGAGGTCCCGGCCCTCGACCAGGACCTGGCCCGCGGTGGCGGTGTCGAGTCCGCCGGCCAGGGTCAGCAGCGTGGACTTGCCGGAGCCGGACGGGCCCATGACGGCGACGAACTCCCCCGCGTGGACGGTGAGATCGACGCCCCGCAGGGCGTGCACGGCGGTGACGCCGCTGCCGTGGACGCGGCTGATCCCGGCCAGCCGCAGCACGGGCGCGGTGGTGGCCGCGGAACGGTCGGTGGTCATGACGAGGTCCCCCCTCGGGCCTTCGGTCGGTCGGTGGCCGGCGACGCCGGGCCGGGCGCGGGCGGCTCGGCGGCAGGCGGCCGGGCGGCGGCGAGCCGGAGGAGGCGGGACTCGCAGTGGTCCAGCCAGCGGGTCTCGGCCTCCGCGGTGAAGATGAGCTGCTCCAGCACGAGCAGCCAGGCGATGTCGTCGCTGCTGCCGGGGCCCGCGGCCAGCGCGCGGGCCTTCAGCCGGGTGTAGTCCTGCATGGCCGCCAGGGTGTGGCGGCGCTGCGCCTGGATGATCGCGGCCACGTCGAGGCCGGGGGTGCCGACCGCCATGGCCAGCTTGATGGCGAGTTCGTCGCGCGAGGGGTGGGTCCGGTCGACGGGCTGGGTGAACCACCGCGCCAGCTCGTCCCGGCCGCTGTCGGTGATCGCGTAGAGCTGCTGCTTGGCGTCGCCGCCCCCCTCGGGCACGATCAGCCCGTCGCGCTCCAGACGGCCGAGGGTCGTGTAGACCTGACCGATGTTCAGCGGCCAGGCGGACCCGGTACGGGACTCGAACTCGGCCCGGAGTTGCGAGCCGTAGCGCGGCCCCTGTTCGAGAAGGGCCAGGAGCCCGTATCTGATGGACATACCGCGTATGTATACCGAGTATGAACCGCCCCGGCAACACCCGTGGCCAGGACCGGCGCGCGGTCAGGACCGGTGCGGGCTCAGGACTGGCGCAGGCGGAGGCCGAGGGCTCCTATCCCGAGCCCGAGGCAGGCGATGCCCGCGCCGAGCGGGAGGACCGGGAGCACCTCACCGGCCTGGGGGCGCGAGGCGAAGCGCGGCTCCGAGGAGAGTCCGGGCTGGTCGTCCACGGTCCCGGAGAGGAACCCGGCGGCCGGCGCGGGCGCGGGGGACGGCTGATGGCCGAACGCGGCCGACGGCAGCAGGACCACCGCGACGGATGCCGCCACGACCACCGCGATTCCCGCCCACAGCCTCACAGGTCCCGACCCTTCACGCCACTGATGCCCAACCGTCGATGTGTCCAGCGTCACACACCCGAACGGATCCGGCATCTTCAGCGGGCGGTCAGGATGATCTTCCCCACGTGGTCGCTCGCCTCCATCACGCGGTGCGCCTCGGCCGCCTCCGGCAGCGGCAGCGCCCGGTCCACCACCGGCCGCAACCGGCCGTCGGCCAGCATCGGCCAGACGTGCTCCCGCACCCCGGCGACGATCGCCGCCTTCTCGGCCGGTGGCCTGGCCCGCAGCGAGGTGGCGGTCACGGACGCCCGCTTGGCCAGCAGCGCGCCGAGGTTCAGCTCGGCCTTCACGCCGCCCTGGAGCCCGATGACCACCAGCCGTCCCCCGGCCGCCAGCGTCCGCACGTTCCGCTCCAGGTACTTGGCGCCGACGATGTCGAGGATGACGTCGGCGCCGCCGCGCAGCTCCGCCACGAAGTCCCGCTCGCGGTAGTTGATCAGGACGTCGGCGCCCAGCGCGCGACAGCGCTCCAGCTTCGCCGCGCTGCCCGCGGTCACCGCGACCCGCGCCCCGGCCGCCTTGCCCAGCTGCACGGCCAGCGTGCCGATGCCACTGCCGCCGCCGTGCACGAGCAGCGTCTCGCCGGCGCGCAGGCCCGCCGTCATGAAGACGTTCGACCACACCGTGCAGGCGGCCTCGGGCAGCGCGCCCGCCGTCACCAGGTCCACGCCGTCCGGCACCGGCAGCACCTGCCCGTCCGGCACCACGACGCGTTCGGCGTATCCGCCGCCCGCCAGCAGGGCGCACACCTCGTCGCCCGGCCGCCACCGCGTGACGCCGGGCCCGACCGCGGCGACCGTCCCCGAGCACTCCAGGCCCGGGTAGGGCGAGGCGCCGGGCGGCGGGTCGTAGAAGCCCTGCCGCTGGAGCACGTCGGCCCGGTTCACGCCGCAGGCCGCGACGTCGATGAGCACCTCGCCCGGACCGGCGGCGGGGTCGGGGACCTCCGCCCACACCAGGGCCTCGGGACCGCCCGGTTCGGGAATCGTGATCGCACGCATGGCCCCGACGCTACCGCCCGCCGCCCGCCGCACCCGGCGGCGGCTCAGAGGTAGATCTGCCGCCGGCAGCCCGTGCAGAACGTCTTGCCCTCGCGCTTCTCCAGCTCCCGGTGCTCGCACAGCCGCCGCAGCCGCAGGTCGGCGCGGCGCTGCTCCTCGCGCACGGTCTGGACGAGTTCGGCGATGCACTGGCCGCAGCCGTACATCTCGCCGTCCAGGTACGGCGTGCGGACCGGGCCGATCCACAGCACGTCGACGTCCTCGCGCCGGCAGTACAGCCAGCACCGGCCGGTCTTCCACTGATTCCCGCTCTCGCTCTCCGGGGGCGCCGGCCAGTCGCTCGCACCGGAGAACTCGACGCCCCGCAAGGCCACATGCACCATCACGCCGCAGTCACCTCCCTCAGGTGAAAGCTCGTACAGGAAACCGGTTCAGGCGGTTCGGTGGCTGTCATGTGACTCTCCGTCGGCCGTGGGTACTTACCTTGCGTACTCCAACCATCACCCTCCGGGGTGCCCGAAACACAGGGTTTTGGGGTTTCCCACCGATCCGGAAAGTCAGGGAAGCGAACAGGTGAACGTCTACAGCGGCAGTGAATCGAGCGACGGCTATGCCTATTTCGGCTCCGAGGTCAAAGAAGCACGGCTCCACGCCAAGCTGACCCAGAAGGAACTGGCCGACGAAACGCACTACCAGCCGCCGTACATCAGCAAGGTGGAGAACGGCCTGCTGCTCGGCAGCGCCCAATTCGCCGCCGCGTGCGACCGCGTGTTCAATACCTCGGGCTTTTTCGCGCGCATGCGCGAACGCATCAACCGGAGGGAACATCCGTCCTGGTTCGAGCCGTACGTGCACCTGGAGGCGGAGGCGGAGAGCATCCTCGACTACAGCGCGAACCTCGTCCTCGGCATCCTGCAAACCGAGGACTATGCCTATGCCATTTACCGGACGTCCCATCCGACGGCCTCGGAGGAGTGGGTCAAGCGCAAGGTGGAGGCCCGGCTGCGGCGCCACGAGATCCTCGACCGGGAAAACCCCCCACTCCTCTGGGTGATCCTGGACGAAAGCTGTCTGCGTCGTCATATCGGGGGGCGCGAGGTGATGCGGGACCAACTCGGCCATCTGCTGGGCGAGGCGGAGTCCCCGCACATCACCTTTCAGGTCCTGCCCTTCAGCACGGGCGCCCCACCGGCGGCGGAGAGTTTCACGCTGATGACGTTCGCCGAGGAGGCGACCCTGCTGTGGGAGGAATCGTGGACCGGCGGTCATGTGATCGACTCGGCCGCGCAGGTGACCGCGGCGAGCGCGATCTACGATCGATTGCGGGCGGACGCTCTGTCGCCTGACGATTCGCTGGCATTCATCAAAAAGGTGATGTTGGAGGAGTACTCCTGATGAAAAGCACGTTCGACCTCTCCGGTGCGCAGTGGACCCGGTCCACGTACAGCAGCGGCAATGGCGGGCAATGCGTCGAGTGCGCACGGAACCTGGCCACCGCGGCCGGGGTGGTCCCGGTGCGGGACTCGAAGGACCCCCGGGGTCCGGTTCTCGCCTTCACCTCGAACGGCTGGACCAGCTTCCTGACTGCCGTCGTGTCCGGGGACCTGCACGCCCACTGACCCCGGCGGCACGCCGAAGCCCCGCTGTCCAGGTCTTCCCGGGGACAGCGGGGCTTCTCAGTGCGCCTCGGTGCTTCCGGGCGCCGGGGTCAGGAGGAGTAGAAGAGGCCGGAGAGGCCGCCCTTGCGGTGGTGCGGGCGGTGATGCCCGTGGCCCTGGTGCGGGGCGCCCCAGGCCGGGCCCGGCTGCTGGTAGTGCGGCTGCGCGGGCGGCGGGGGCGGGGCCGCCTGCGGGGCCCAGCGGGATTCGAGCTGGGTGATGTGCTCCAGCTCGCCGTAGTCGAGGAAGATCCCGCGGCAGTTGGCGCACTGCTCGATCTGGACCCCGCTGCGGTTGTAGGTGTGCATGGCGGCGCCACACTTGGGACACTGCATGATCGGCTCCATGGTCGTTTGCTGGCCGTTTCACCCTACGGCAGCGCGGCTATCCGGACACAGGAATCGACCAGCGCCCGGCCCGCCTCCTCCAGGCCCGTCCCGTCCGCGCTCGCCCGGGCCAGGGCCCGCGCGGCCAGCTGCGCGGTGAGCGCGCGGGCCGGGACGTCGAGCCGGGGCCACGGATCCTCGCCCGCCGTGCCGGAACGCGCCTGGTAGGCGCCCAGCAGCCGGTCCCACTCGTCCGTCCCGATGAGCGCCGCCGCGTACCAGGCGGCGGGCCGGGCCAGGTCCCACGCCGGGTCGCCGAGGCCGAGGTCGTCCACGTCGATGAGGTGCCACGGCCCGCCCGGCTCCGGGTGGCGGACCAGCTGCCCCAGGTGGAAGTCGCCGTGGCACAGCACCGCGCCGGGGCCCGGCGGACCGGGGAGGTCGATCCGCGCCCAGGCCCGTTCCACCGCCGTCCTGGCCGCGGCGAACCGGCGGCCGGTCACCGTCTCCCGCATCCGGGCCACCGCACGCGCGGCCCGCTCCGGGCCGCGGGCCGCGGGGAGCGGGCCCAGCCCGCCCAGCGCCGCCACCGGCACCGCGTGCAGGCGCGCCAGCAGCGCGCCCGCCGCCTCCCACGGAATGGCGCGCCCGCTGACGGGCGAGCCGTACGGCCACCGGGTCACCGGCCGCCCGGCGGCGGACCGCGCGACCGCCGCGGGCGGCAGCGGCGGCAGCAGGACGCCCGCGACGGCCGGGTGGGCCGCCACCGCCAGCCGCAGCGCCAGCGCCGCCTCGTCCGTGCCGGGGGCGTGGGTCTTCGTCACCGTGCCGCCGGTGCGGACGACCGTGCTCTCGGGACGGTCCGCCAGGATCTCCTCCGCCATGGGGCGTCCGCTCAGCGGCGCGGGATGCGCCAGGAGCCGGGCCCGCGCTCCCGTTCGCGCCGGTCCTTCTCGGCCGCCGCCTTGTCCGCCGCGGCCCGCGCCTCCTCGGGGCGCACCCGGTGGATGACGACGAGCCGGTCGGTCAGCTCCAGCCTGGCGACGCCCGGGTCGTCGAAGGGCAGCAGCCGGTGCCCCCGTATCACCGACACCACCAGGTCGTCGCACTCGCGCGGGGAACGGCCCGCCTCGGCCTTGGTGACCGGCCGCTCCCGCAGGCTCAGGCCCTTGCTGTGCTGGATCAGGTCCTCCATCACCGCGCCGGAACTCGGGCTGATCATCGACAGGCCGAGCAGCCGGCCGACCGCGCTGGCGCTGGTGATCACGGCGTCGGCGCCGGACTGCCGCAGCAGCGGCACGTTCTCCTCCTCGCGCACCGAGGCCACGATCCGCACCGACTTGCTCAACTGCCGCACGGTCAGCGCCACCAGCACCGCCGTGTCGTCGCGCTGGGTGGAGATCACGACCTGCCGGGCCCGGTCGGTCCTGGCCCGCAGCAGCACGCTGCTGCGCGTCGCGTCGCCCACGACGCCCGCGTAGCCGTCGGCGTTGGCCTGCTCCACGACCCGGCTGCTCGGGTCCACGATCACGATCCGGTCCTGGCCGAGGCCGCCGCTCATGAGCGTCTCGGCCGCGGACCTGCCCTTGGTCCCGAAGCCGACGATGACGGTGTGGTCGCGCACGTTCTTCCTCCAGTGGGCCTGGCGCCACTGATCGCGGGTCCGTTCGGTGAGGACTTCCAGCGTGGTGCCGACCAGGATGATCAGGAACAGCACCCGGAGCGGGGTGATCAGGAAGGTCGTGATCAGCCGCGCGCCGTCGCTGGCGGGGACGATGTCGCCGTAGCCGGTGGTGGAGAGCGACACGGTCACGTAGTACAGGACGTCGAGGAAGCCGACGTCGCCGTCGTGGTTGTCGTGGTAGCCGCCGCGGTCGGCCCAGACCAGGAGGACGGCCAGGGCCATCACCGCGCCCGCCATGCACAGCCGACGGATGACCTGGGCCAGCGGGCCGGCCACGTAGCGCGGCAGGTGGACGCCGGGCGACGAGTCGTCCTGGTCGCCGCGCGCCACCTGGGAGCCGGGGAGTCTCATGCGCGGGGCAGGTCGAGCAGGCGGACCGTGTCGCCGTCCCCGGCGCCGCCGGGCGGGACGACGGCCAGGGCGGAGGCGGCGGCGATGCCGCGCAGCATGGCGGGGCCCGCGTAGCTCAGCGGCCGGGCGCGGCCGGGCTCGGGCAGGTCGACCGGCACCAGCCGGGTGTCCCTGGGGTGGCCGCGCACCGCCTCGGTGAGCGCCGCGCGCCGCTCGGCGGGGATCGGCCGGTCCGCGAGCGCGCACAGCAGCGGCGCGGCCAGGGTCAGCAGGCCGGAGACGGCGGCCAGCGGGTTGCCCGGGAGGCCCACCAGCGGCCTGCCGCCGGGGAGTTCGGCCAGCAGCATGGGGTGTCCCGGCCGGACCGCGACGCCGCTGACGAGCAGGTGGGCGCCGAGGCGGCGCAGCACCGCGCGGAGGTGGTCCACGGGCCCGGCGGCGGTGGAGCCGGTGGTGACGACGAGGTCGGCGCGGCTGGTGCTGACGGCCTCGTGCAGGGCGTCGGCGTCGTCCCCGAGCCGGCGGGTGACCAGGACGTGGGCGCCGAGGGCGGCGAGCCAGGGGCCGGTCATCGGACCGAGCGCGTCGCGGATGCGGCCGTCGTGCGGCAGGCCGCGGAAGAGCAGCTCGTCGCCGAGGACCAGCACCTCCACGCGCGGCCGGGGGCGGACCGGGAGCTGGTCGTATCCGGCGGCGGCGGCCAGGCCGAGCGTCACGGGGGTGAGCGGGGTGCGGGCGGGGAGCAGCTCGGTGCCGGTGCGGCACTCCTGCCCGCGCGGGCGGATGTCGGCGCCGGGCTGCGGGTTGGCGCCGCTGAGCCGGCCGTCCGCGGCGGTGCCGCGCTCGGAGCGGAGCACGGCGGTGGCGCCCTCGGGGATGCGGGCCCCGGTGGCGATGGGCACGGCCTCGCCGTCGGTCAGCGGGCGGACGGCGGGGGCGCCGGCCAGCGCGCCGGTGGCGTCGGTCAGCCGCCAGGGGCCGGGTCCGGCGACGGCCCAGCCGTCCATGGCGGACGTGTCGAACGCGGGCAGGTCGGTGAGCGCGGTCAGCGGCGCGGCGAGGGTGTGGCCGAGGGCCAGGTCGATCGGCAGGCGGCGCGGCGGCAGCGGGCGGACGCAGCGGTGCGCGGTGGCGCGGGCGCTGTCCCAGGCGGGGCTGACGAGGGCGCAGTCGCCGTCGCCGCCGTCGCCGCCGTGCCCGCCGTCCCGGGCGTCCCCGGCGGGCGCCGCGTCGTCGGCGGCGGCCCCGGCCCCGGCCGCGGAGGCGGGCCGCTGGGGTCTGCCGTGCGAACCGGTCGGCGGCAGGGGGCCGTTGGCGAGCGCGAGGGCGTCGTCGAAGTCGTCGTTCACGGCTGCTGCTCCGGCTGTTCCGGCTGCTCCCGCTGCCAGGTCTCGCTGAGCGCGGAGATCCTGCGGGCCGCGTCGGCCGGCGCGATGCCGTGCAGGGCGGCGGCGTAGCCGATGAGGAACGTCGTCAGGGGGGCGGCCGGGCGGGCCACGCCGTGCGCGGCGTCGCGGGCGGCGTCGAGCAGCGCTTTGGTGTCCACGTCGGGGTCGATGCCGAGTTCGGCCTTGACCGCCGCGATCCATTCGTCCAGCACGGTCCCATCGTCCCTGATCCTGGCGCGGGCCGTGGCGATGTCGGCCCAGGTGTCGCAGTCGAGGCCGCCGGGGACCGGGACGCGGCGCAGCGCGAGGTCGTTCAGCGGCAGCCGCAGGGGCAGCCCGGCGAGGGTGCCGTACTCGGCGCGGAGCAGGGCGAGTTCGCGGCGGAGCGGCTCGGCGCGGTAGACGGCGGTGAGCGGCTGGTCGCGGCCCGAGCCGTCCTGGAGCAGTGCGCCGTCGGCGTCCGGCGGAACGGCCAGCAGCGTGCGCAGCGTGTCCGCGCCGAGGAACGGCAGGTCGGCGGCGAGCACCGCGACCAGGGGCCGGTCGGTGTGGCGCAGCCCGGCGTCGAGGGCGGCGAGGGGGCCGCCCCCCGGCGGGTCCTCGCGCGCCCAGACGACGGGCCGGGCGGTGGGGCGGCGCGGGCCGACCACCACGCACCGCTCGGCCCCGGCCCCGGTGCAGGCGGTGAGGACCCGGTCCAGCAGGGTCCGGGCGCCGATGGTGACGCCGGGCTTGTCCGCGCCGCCGAGCCGCCGCGCGGCACCGCCGGCGAGGACGACGGCGTCGTGGGGGGCGACGGGCCCTGCGTGTGGGGGTGCCATACCGGCACGGTACCCGGCGTCACGCGTCGCGGGGCAGGAGCACCGGCTGTCCGACGGGATCCGCGACGTGGCGCGGGGCGAGTCGGCCGTCGCGCGCACGCACGGACGCCGTCGACGCCGGGGACGCCGGGGACGCCGGGGTGAACGGCCCGGTGCCGGACGACCTCCCGGGCGCGCGTTCCACGGCGGCGGCGAGGCGGGCGCGGGCGAGCCGGTCGGCCATGGCGCCGGGAACTCCCCGCAGCGGCACCCGCGTCACGGCGGCCGGGGTGGTGGCGGGGGCGCCGACCGGGATGCTCCTCGCCCGGCACGCCGAGGAGGGCCGTGACCGGGAGGTGGTGGCGCTCCGGCAGCGGCGGCGGGCGGGGAATGCCGTCGCCGGTGGCGCGGGCGGCGCACTCGGCTCCCGCGCCGGCGGGTGCGGCGCGCCTCGGCGGGGTCCCCGGGGTCCGGTGCGGCCGTGCCGGGCGTGCGGTGCGGCTCGTTCTCCGGCCGCGGGGGAGCGGGATGCTCCTGCCCGCCGACGGGTCGGCAGGTATCGTCCCCCGGCCTGTGGACAGTCGGCCCGTTCTGCCGTGACATGGGGGCAGGACGTCCAGGCAGGGGAGGCCGGAGGCCATGTGCGAGGACCAGGTGACTCCGAACCGGGGCCGGGCGCTCGATCCCATTGACAGCGCGATCCTGCGGCTCCTCCAGGCCGACGGCCGGGCGTCGGTGCGGGCGGTGGCCCAGCAGGTGCACATATCCCGGGCCAACGCGTACGCCCGCATCAGCCGGCTGATCGAGGACGGCGTGATCCGGGGCTTCTCGGCCCGGGTCGATCACGAGCGGGCGGGGCAGGGCGCGTCGGCGTACATCGCGCTGAGGATCGTGCAGGACAGTTGGCGCGCGGTGCGGGAGAAGCTGGAGACGCTGCCGGGCGCGGCCCATATCGCCCTGGTGAGCGGGGACTTCGACGTGCTGCTGCTGGTGCACACGGCGGACAACCGGGCGTTGCGGGAGCTGGTGCTGACCCGGATCCAGGCGATGCCGGAGGTGATCGGCACGCGGACGTTACTGGTGTTCGAGGAGCGGGACTTGCTGCCGGACGGGTGATCCACGGCCCCTCCCCGGCCGTCGCCGATGAGTTCGCGCGAGCGGCCGGGTCCGACAGGGGGTGACGGGCGGCGGACAGGCCGCGGCCCGGCCGCGCGACGCGAGGAGATGAGCGCGATGAGGCTGACGCTGACGGAGTTCGTGACGCTGGACGGCGTGGTGCAGGGGCCGGGGATGCCGGAGGAGGACACCAGCGGCGGGTTCACCCAGGGCGGCTGGTCGTTCCCGTACGCCGACGAGGACTTCGGGCGGCTGGTGACCGGCTGGTTCGAGGAGGCGGACGCCTTCCTGCTCGGCCGCCGGACGTACGAGATCTTCGCCGGGCACTGGCCGCGGGTCACCGACCCGGCGGACCCGATCGCGTCCCGGCTCAACTCCCTGCCGAAGTACGTCGCTTCGCAGACCCTCACCACGGCCGAGTGGGCGAACACCACCATCCTCTCCGGCGACGTCCCGGCGCGGGTCGCGGAGCTGAAGAAGCGGCCGGGGCGCGAGATCGGCATCAGCGGCAGCGCCGAGCTGGCCCAGTCGCTGCTGGCCGAGGGGCTGATCGACGAGGTGCGGCTGCTGGTCCACCCGGTGGTGCTGGGCGCGGGCAAGAAGCTGTTCCCCGAGAACGGCGCGCCGCTCGCGATGCGGCTGCTGCGCACGGCGACGACGGCCTCCGGGATCGTGCTGCAGGTGTACGAGCCGGCCGGCGCCCCGGAGTACGGCGCGTTCCCGGCCCCGGAGTGAGCCGCGCGGCCGGGAGCGGCCGTGTTTCAGTGGCCGGCCGGGCAGCCGCCGGCCGCCCGGGCGCGCGCCTCCGCGTCGAGGTGGAAGGCGGGGCGCAACTCGGCCTCGTCGTAGTAGCGGTGGAAGACCGGGGTGATGCCGCCGGAGACCGGGGGCACGATCCAGCTCCAGTCCGCGGGCACGATCCGGCCCTCTTCCTCTTCGCGCGCCAGGTGGGTGAGGAAGCGGCGGGACTCGGTGTGGTGGTCGGTGATCTTCACGCCCGCCGCCTCGAAGGAGTGCAGCACGGCGATGTTCGTCTCGACCAGCGCGCGGTCCCGCCACAGCGTGGACTCGCTGCTGGTGTCGAGGCCGAGGAGGCGGGCGACGACGGGCAGCAGGTTGTAGCGGTCGGGGTCCACGAGGTTGCGGGCGCCGATCTCGGTGCCCATGTACCAGCCGTTGAACGGCGCGAGCGGGTAGTCGACGCCGCCGATGCTCAGCCGCATGTGGGAGATCACCGGCACCGCGTACCAGCGCAGGCCCAGCCGGGCGAAGCCGGGGAAGTCGGGGTGGCTGAGCGGCACTTCGAGAACGAGTTCGCGGGGGAGGTCGTAGAGCTGCGGCTTGTCGCCGGGCGCCTGGACGACGAGGGGGAGGATGTCGAACCAGCCGCCGGGCGCCTGCCAGCCCAGGCGGCGCACGGTGTCGGTGAAGCCGGTCTGCCCCTGGTCCCCGATCGCGGTGCCGTCCCGGTCCCGGTAGCCGGCGTAGCGGACGAGCTGGCTGTTCCACACCAGGGGCGCCGCGCGGTCCGGGGTGGCGGGCGCGAAGACCGAGATCATCGGGCGGACACGGCCGTGGTTGGTCGCCAGCCGCAGATGGTCGCAGAGACCGGCGTAGATCTCGTCGGCCGTCACGGCGGCCCGGCGGTCGATGACGCGCAGGCTCTTCCAGTACAACCGGCCTATGCAGCGGCTGGCGTTGCGCCAGGCGACGCGGGCGCCGAAGTCCAGCTCCGCGCGGGTGTGCCGGTACGTGCCGTAGGTGTCGAGGTGTTCGCGGACCTGGCGCAGGCGCATCGACAACGGCACCGGCTGGTTGGGGTGTTCGGCGTGGAAGAGCCGGATGAACTCCTCGGCCTCCGACCGGTCCGGCATCCGCCACTGGTCGTGCTGCATGAGCTCCCCGGTGTCGCGTCCGCCTCCTGCGTCACCCCCGCCGGGGGTCAGCGTAGTTGATATGCACCGGCCGAAAAATGCTACCGGGGAGTAGCTTTCTCGCCGCCCTGCCGCGCGGCGGCCCGCCAGAAGCGCCAGTTGGCGTCCAGCACGTCCGCGTTGCGCTGCTCCCACTCCGTCGCGGCGCGCACCGCGTCCGCCGGACAGGCCCACGGCCGGCCGCCGCCGCCGAGCGGACGGAGCCGGAGCCGGGGACCGGACCGCCCGGTGATCCGGCCGATCCTGCCGCTCCTCGTGTCGACCACGCATACGCCGTCAGCCCAGCCCATAACGGCTCCCTCGCGTTCCGTTCCGCGTTGTGCCAAGAGACCACTGTGCGGGCTCCAGGTGTCGGCCGGTGACGACTTTCCGCCGCATTGCGCAACGAAAAACTCCTTCGGGGGACGCGGAACGGGTGAGAAACGTCCAGGCGTTCGACGCACGGCCGTGAGCCGGGGGCGGAACCCGGAGACAGACCGCGCCGGTTCATGGGATACCTGGGGAGACCGCGCACCCGAGCGACGAACGCGGCGCACAGCGACGATCGACGAATGAGCGAGGACGCCGACATGAGCCCGATAAGCCTGGAGAAGGTCACCGCCACCGCCCCCGACCTGGTCGACCTCTACAAGTCCGCGGGCGTCAGCCTCGGCAAGCACCGGCTGGCCGGCGTGCGCGCCGCCGTCTACCTGGTCCTGGACCGCTCCGGATCCATGAGGAACTTCTACGCCGACGGCACCGTCCAGCACCTGGCCGAGCAGGCGCTGAGCCTGGCCGCGCACTTCGACGACGACGGCGTGGTGCCGGCCGTCTTCTTCTCCACCGACGTCCACACCCGCGCCGACCTGGAGCTGGGCCGGCACCGGGGCCGGGTGGCCGAGATCCACGACACCCTGGGCCACATGGGGCAGACCTACTACGCCAAGGCGATGCGGGCCGTCCTCGACCACTACCTCGCCTCCGGCACCAAGGACCCGGCGTTCGTGATCTTCCAGACGGACGGCGCGCCCAAGGACAAGGGCGCCACCGCCGCGCTGCTCACGGAGTCCTCGACGCTGCCGCTGTTCTGGCAGTTCGTCGGCTTCGGCGACGACCCGTTCACGTTCCTGCGCAGGCTGGACGACCTGCCCCGGCGGGCCGTGGACAACGCGGGCTTCTTCCCGGCCGGGCCCGACCCGCGCGCCGTGCCCGGCGAGGAGCTGTACGACGGGCTGATGAGCGAGTTCCCGCAGTGGCTGGCCGCGGCGCGCGCCGCCGGCATCCTGTCCTGACCGGGGCGGAGGAACACCGATGGACACGGCGCACACGGCGCACACCGTCGCGGTGGTCGCCCTGGACGGCGTCATCCCGTTCGATCTCGCCACACCCGTCGAGTCGTTCGGCCGCGCCGCCACCCTGCCCGGCGGCGCGCCCGCCTACCGGGTGCTGGTGTGCGGCACCGTCCCCGAGGTGGACGCGGGCGCCTTCACCCTCCGCGTCCCGCACGGCCTGGACGTGCTGCGCACGGCCGACACCGTCGTGCTGCCCGGCGTGGCCGATCCCCTCGGCACGCCCGTGCCGGAGGAACTGACGGCCGAACTGCGGGCCGCGGCGGCCCGGGGCGCGCGGATCGCGTCCATCTGCGTGGGCACGTTCATCCTCGCGGCCACCGGGCTGCTGGACGGGCTGCGCGCCACCACGCACTGGCTGGGCACGGCCGAACTGGCCCGCCGCCACCCCCGGATCACCGTCGACCCCGACGTGCTGTACGTGGACAACGGGCAGTTCCTCACCTCGGCGGGCGCGGCGGCCGGGCTTGACCTGTGCCTGCACATCATCCGCCGCGACCACGGCTCGGCGGTCGCGGCCGACGCCGCCCGCTTCTCCGTGATGCCGCTCGAACGGGACGGCGGGCAGGCGCAGTTCATCGCCCACCCGGAGCCGGAGCCGGACGGCACCTCGCTGGAGCCGGTGCTGCGGTGGATGCGGGAGAACGCCCACCGCGAGCTGCGCCTCGCGGACATCGCCCGCCGCGCCCGGATGTCCCCCCGCACGCTCAACCGGCGCTTCCGCGAGCAGACCGGCACGACGCCGCTGCGGTGGCTGCACCGGGCGCGCGTCCGCAAGGCGCAGTACCTGCTGGAGACGACGGGCCACTCGGTCGACTGGATCGCGGGCCAGGTCGGGTTCGGCTCGGTGACGGCGTTCCGCGACGCGTTCAAGGCGCTGGTGGGCACCAGCCCCCTCGGCTACCGGCGGACGTTCCGCGCGCGGTCCTGAGCCCCCGGCGCGGGCGGGGTCCCGGGCCCGGCGCGCAGCGCCCACAGGCCGCCGACACCGGGCACGAACGCGCGCGGGCGGGCGGCCCGGGGCACGTCCTCGCCCACGAAGACGGCGACGACGGCGACGAGATACGCCGAGCCGTGCACCGGTCCGACCACCGAGGAGACGACCGGGTGGTGCGCGGTGAACAGGTTGCCCAGCAGGACGGCCAGCGACAGGGCCTCCACCACGGCGGCGGCACGCAGCAAGGACATCGGTGCTCACGCCCCCGTCGAGGAGCCGGGCCGGACGATCATCAGCACGACGACCACCGCCCACAGCAGGTTGAAGATCCCGGCGGTCATGCCGAGCCGCGCGGCGTTGGCGCCGCCGCCGTCGAGCGCGTCCCGCTGCGCGGGCAGCACGGCGGCGAAGAGGACGACGGCGGCGACCGCCGTCAGCGCCATCGACACCAGCAGCCAGGCGTCGGTGAGCACGTCCATGCTGAGGGCGGTGGCCAGCCCGAAGACCGGCACGGTGACGCCGAGGGCCGCGTAGACCCGGCAGATGCGGTGCAGCACGGCGCCGACCGCCGGATTGCCGCCGTCGCGGACGAAGCGGGGGAACATGCTGGCCGCGACGGTCACCGGCCCGATGGCGACGATCGCGGCGAGAACGTGGACGCTGAGCAAGAACTTGGACACGCCGCGACCGTAATCCCGCAGGTCAGAGCCGGGAAGTGGCGCGATTGCCGTTGTTCGCCGGATTCTCGCCACGGCCCCGGATCCGTCCGCCGGGCGGTCAGGGCACCAGGTTCTGCTCGGCCCAGACGGTCTTCCCGGCGTGCCCGTACCGGCTGCCCCAGCGGGTCGCGAGCTGCGCCACCAGGAACAGGCCGCGCCCGCCCTCGTCGCTGACGCGGGCACGGCGCAGGCGGGGCTGGGTGTTGCTGCGGTCGGACACCTCGCACACCAGCACGTTGTCGCGGATCAGCCGCACCTGGTACGGCCCCCGGGCGTACCGGATCGCGTTGGTGACCAGCTCGCTGACGATCAGTTCGGTGCTGAAGCTCAGCTCCTCCAGCCCCCAGGCGGCCACCTGATCGGTGACCGCCTTGCGCACGTCCGCCAGCGAGGCGGGGTCACCGGCGAACTCCCAGCCGGCGGTGGCGTCCGCGCCCAGTTCCCGCACCCGGGCCAGCAGCAGCGTGACATCGTCGCGGGGCGGGGGGTCGGCGGCACCGGCCAGCAGGTCGCGGCTGACGCCCGACAGCGCGGCGTCCGGCCGGCAGGCGGCGACGAGGCGCTTCATCAGCCGGCGGGTGCCGGTCTCGGTGTCCGGGCCGTGCAGCGCGGTCAGGCCGTTGGTGTACAGGGCCAGCACGGTGCCCGGTTCGAGGCGGGTCTCGGTGACCTCGAACGGCATGCCGCCGAAGCCGAGCATCGGCCCGGGGTCGAGGGGCACCAGCTCGGCCGCGCCGTCCGGCCGGATCAGCACCGGCGCCGGGTGCCCGGCGGCGGCCATCGCGCACTCGCGGGTGACCGGGTCGTACACCGCGTACAGCAGCGTGCCGCCGACGCTGTCCCGGTGGGACGGCGCGGCCTCGGCGGCCAGCCGCTGCACCAGGTCGTCGACGTGGGTGAGCATCTCCCCCGGGTCCAGCTCCAGATCGGCCAGCGTCTGCACCGCCGTGCGCAGCCGCCCCATCGTGGCCGTGGCGTGCAGGCCGTGCCCGATCACGTCCCCGACCACCAGCGCCACCCGCAGCGACGGCAGCGGGATCACGTCGAACCAGTCCCCGCCGATCTCGATCCCGTCCCCGGCCGGGACGTAGCCGCCGACCGTCTCGGCGCCCGGCGTCTCCCGGGCGGCCTGCGGCAGCAGCCGCTGCTGGAGCGCCGTCGCGGCCCGGTGCTCCCGCCGGTACCTGCGGGCGTTGTCCACCGCGATCGCGGCCCGCGAGACGATCTCCCGCAGCAGTTCCACGTCCTCGTCGGTGAACGTGTCCGGCTGCTCGGTCCGCCACAGCAGGACGCTGCCGAGGACGAGGTCACGGGCCCGCAGCGAGCCGAACGCCACCGAGTGGCCGCCGTCCGGCACATAGGCCCGCACCAGCTCCGGCGTGCCGAGCCAGGCGACGGAGGTCTCCCGGTCGGCCACCATGATCGTGCCGCCGCGCTGCACCTCCCGGGTCTCCGCGGTGTCGGGCATCGGCAGCATCCGTTCCCCCACCTGGAGCAGCTCCCGGGGCCAGGGACCGGACGCCGCGCCCGCCGCGACCCGCCGCTGGTGCTGGTCGCCGCCGCCGGAGATCGGGGGCGGCTCGTCGCCGCGCAGCACGGCCTCGGCGAGGGAGACGCTGACCAGGTCGGCCATCGACGGCATCAGGACGTCCACCAGGTCCTCGGCGGTGCGGACGACGTCGAGGGAGCGGCCGATGCGGATCGCCGCCTGGTACCGCGCCTCCCAGTGCCGCCGCCTGCGCCGCTTCCCCATCGGGTCCATGTACAGGACCAGGACCCCGGCGGCCCGGCCGGTGGCGTCGTCCATGCAGAGCGCGACGTGCGGCGCGCGGACCCGCTCCTCCCAGCCCACCGACCGGACGCCGGTGTCCAGCACGTTCCGCAGGACCGTGCGGGACACCTCCGAGTCGGGCGGCGACATCAGGTCGCAGAGCCCGCCGCCCACGGCCACGGGCGTCCCGTGGGACACCACGCCGTCGCTGGTGCGCACCACCCGCAGGTCCCGGTCGAGGAGGACCGCCTCGACCCGGTCCCGGCCGAGCAGGGCCCGCACCAGCGTGGCGGCGCGGTCGCCCTCCCGCACGTGGGTCACGCGCCGCTCCGAGACGGCCATCAGCAGGGTCTCCGGCCCGTCGGCGCCGCCCAGGGCCATGGCGCGCAGCGTGACCTCCACCCCGTTCCCCGACCGGTGCCGCAGCACGGCCCGGCCGGGCGCGGGAACGCCGCCGCCGGACAGGGTGCCGGCGGTCTCCATGAACACGCTGGCCGCCGGACGGCCGCAGACCTCCTGCGCCGCCAGCCCGGAGACGGCCGCGGCGGCCCGGGACCACCGCGACACGATCCCGCGCCCGTCCACGACGGCGGCGGCCATGGCATCCAGTTCGGAGGGCCGCTCGCTCCGCTGAGCCGGGGGCACGTCCGTCACGTTCCCGCTCCTCGCCCTCGACGCCGCACAACGCGATCCCACCGCCATCATGGGCCGGTGAGGCGGGGGCGGCCCGCGCTCGGCGGCCGAACGGCGGACGCGTCAGCGCGTCGCCCCGGTCCGCCAGTGGTAGAGGGCCATGGCGACGCTGGTGGCCAGGTTGTAGCTGGAGACGCCGGGCCGCATCGGCAGGGCGATCAGCTCCGCCGCCCGCGCCCGCACCTCGCCGGACAGCCCGGCGCGCTCCGAGCCGAAGGCCAGGACGGCGCCGGGGACCGGGCGGACGGCGGCGATGTCCCGGCCGTCGGGGTCGAGCGCGAACAGCGGCCCGGCGGGCAGGGACGCCAGGCCGGCGCGGCTGACGGGCAGCGCGTAGTGCAGGCCGGCCGCGGCGCGCAGCACCGCCGGGTGCCAGGGGTCGGCGGTGCCGGTGGTGAGGACGCCCGCCGCCGCCATGCCCGCGGCGAGGCGGATCACCGCGCCGATGTTCCCCATGTGGCGGGGGTCGTCCAGCAGCACCACGGGCGCGGTCCGCCCGGCGGCGGCCGGCGGGCGCGGGTCCGGGACGGCGAGGGCGGCGACGCCCGTGGGGTGCGGACGGGGGACCAGGCGGCGCAGGCCCTCCTCGCCGGTCTCGGTCAGCAGCGCCGCCAGCGGCCCGGCGAGGTCCGGCGCCAGGCGGCGGGCCAGACCGAGCGCTGCGGCCTTGTCGGCCGCCACCGCCAGCGGGACCGTGGCGCCGAAGCGCAGGGCGTGCTTCAGCGCGTGGAAGCCGTCCAGCAGCACCGTGCCGGGGGCGAGCTCGCGCCAGCGCCGGTCGGTCACCTGGCCCAGGCCGGGGCGTGGTCCGGCCGCGCGCCCTCCGCCCCCTCGGCCCCCGCCGCCGACGCGGGCGCGCCCGGCGGCGTGCGCCGCAGCCGTCGGCGCACCGGGTCGGTCGCGCGCCGGGCGCGGGAGCCGAGCCACACCAGGAACGCGGTGGGCAGGAAGACGCTGTCCATCGCGATCATCGCCATCGAGAAGAACGGCAGGCCCAGCAGCACGGCGATCCCTATGTGCTCGCCGATCATCAGCACCAGCAGGCAGTTCTTCGCCTTCCGGTTCAGCAGGGTGAACGGGAACATCACCTGCATGAAGACCGTGCCGTAGGTGAGGGCCATCACGATCGGCCCGCTGGCGACGAGGATGTCGGTGAACTCGGGCCAGACGTTGAAGTAGTCCAGCCGCATCGGGTAGTAGACGGCGGTGCCGTCCTGCCAGCGCGAGCCCTGGATCTTGTACCAGCCGGCGGTCGCGTAGATGATGCAGACCTCGGCCATGATCACGAACAGCGCGGCGTTGTGGACCAGGTTGGCGACGATGTCGGAGACGACGCGGGGCTCGCCCGGCGCGAACCGCCGGACCATCCACCAGAAGCCGTGCACCAGCCACATGCCGGTGAAGAACAGGCCCCAGATCGTGCTGTCGAGCTTGCCGGTGAGCAGGGCCGCCATCAGCGCCGCGCCCAGCACGGCCCACAGCGCGATCCCCACCGGGTCGTCGCCGGGGCGCGGGCCCCGCTCCCGCAGGCGCGCCTCGCGGCGGGCGTCCAGCGACCAGACCCGGCCGCAGCGGGTGAGGACCAGGTACATCGCCATCAGGTGGATGACGTTGTCGCCGCCGTCGCCGAGGAAGATGCTGCGGTTCTGGAGCGACAGCACCCCGGCCATGAACAGGATGGACATCGCCCGCGTCCGCCAGCCCAGCAGCAGGCCGACGCAGGCGAGGATCGCCAGGTGGTAGACCAGCTCGAACCACAGCGTCGAGTCGGACCACAGCAGCACGGTGAACGCGTCGTTGCCCGCCACGTGCGTGGTGGCCAGGTCGAAGCCCCAGGGCGCGTCGGGCCCGTACATCTCGTGCCGGTGCTGCCACTCGTGCAGCAGGAACAGCAGCATCGTGGTGGCGAAGCCGATGCGGACGATCGCCGTCTGGTACGGCCCGAGGGCGCGCCGGGTGACGTTGCCCAGGCCGCGGCCGAGGGCCGCGTCGAAGCTCTTGCCCAGGCCGCGGAACGGCGACGGCGGATCGGCCGGCGCCGCGGCCCGGGCGCCGGGGGCGTGGGCGGGCGCGGCCGGGGCGGCGCCGGATCGCTGCGGGGGAACGGTCACGGCTGCTCTCCTTCGTCGTCCTGGGCGAGAGCGCCGCTCGGCAGGTCCTCGGTGGTGACCACCCACCAGTCGAGCTCTTCGTAGTACGTGGCGGTGTCGAAGTCCTCGGCGCGCCAGTCCGGCGACGGGATGCGGGCGGTGGACGAGCGCAGCTGGATCCGCTCCACGTCGTCCAGGTCGAGGTCGGTCTCCTCGCCCAGCCGCAGCAGCGCGATGCGGTGCACGTAAGCGGCCGAGGACTCGCCGCGCTGGCCGATCGGGTTGCCGTCCTCGTCGTGGGCGCCGACGTAGAAGTCCCAGGCGCGGCGCATCAGGTTCTGCGAGGTGTGGCTGGGCAGCAGGTTGTGCCGGATGCCCTCGACGTCGAGGGCGCCGAGGTCGAGCCAGTCGGTGACGCGGGTCCCGCCGTCCGCCTCGCGGACCTCGGCCCGGACCGCGAGCCCTTCCTGCCGCTGAAGGGGGTTGGGCGCGAACAGCTTCCAGTTCTGCTCGAACTCCGGGTAGATGTAGCCCTCGACGGTCTCCTCGTAGTTCTCGCTGAGGGTGTTCGAGGGCGCCACGAAGAGGAAGACCATGGCCAGGTGCCAGGCCGTGTAGACGGCGACGGTGCCGAGGGCCACGGCGACCGTCAGCCGGGCGGGCAGGGACAGCGCGCCGAGGCTGACGGACTCGGTCGGCACTTCGGCGGGCCCGGCCGCGCGCGACGCGGCGTCGTGTTCGGCGTCGTGCTCCGGTGCCGTATCGGGTGGCAGCATGCTCGGCTCGTTCCACAGGACTGCTCGGGGTTGACCCGTGCACCGTACCTGCCGCCGGGCCGCGTTGGCAGGCCAAGGTCCCGGAAGGGCCGTTCCCCGGCCGTTCCCCCGGCTCGGGGCCCTAGGGTGGGCTCCATGAGCCGCGCGACCGAGATCTCCATCTTCACCGAGATGACCGAACTGGCCCGCCGCACCGGCGCGGTCAACCTCGGCCAGGGCGTGCCCGAGCTCGACGCGCCGCCCGCCCTGCTGGCTGGCGTGTCGGCCGCCGTGCTGGCCGGGCGGAACCAGTACCCGCCCGCGTCCGGCTTCCCCGCCCTGCGCGAGGCGGTGGCCGCGCACCAGCGGGAGCACTACGGCCTGGAGTACGCGCCGGACGGCGAGGTGCTGGTGACGACGGGCGCCACCGAGGCGCTGGCCTCGGCGTTCCTGGCGCTGACCGGGCCCGGCGACGACATCGTCACGTTCGACCCGTGCTACGACGCCTACCCGGCGAACGCGCGGCTGAGCGGCGCCCGGCTGGTGCCGGTGCCGCTGGCCACCGACGGCGACGGCTTCGCCCTCGACGCGGACGCGCTGCGCGCCGCCGTCTCCGCCGCGCGCCGCCCCCGGCTGCTGGTGCTGAACTCGCCGCACAACCCGACCGGCAAGGTCTTCACGCCCGGCGAGCTGGCGGCGGTCGCGGAGGTCTGCCGCGAGCACGACCTGACGGTGGTCACGGACGAGGTGTACGAGCACCTGGTGTACGACGGCGGCCGGCACGTGCCGATCGCGACGCTGCCCGGCATGCGGGACCGGACGCTGGTGATCTCTTCCGCCGGGAAGACGTTCAACGTCACCGGCTGGAAGGTCGGCTGGATCTGCGGCCCGGCGCGGCTGGTCGCCGCCGTGGCCTCGGTCAAGCAGTGGCTCACCTACGCGTCGGGCACCCCGTACCAGGAGGCCATCGCGCGGACGCTGGGCTCGGTGCGGGAGTGGGCGGCCGGGCTGCGGGCGACGCTCACCGCCAACCGGGACCTGCTCGCCGCGGGCCTGGCCGAGGCCGGGCTGCGGCCCTGCCGCGCCGAGGCGGGGTATTTCGTGCAGGCGGACATCAGGCCGTGGGGGTTCACGGACGGGCCGCGGTTCTGCCGCGAGCTGCCGGAGCGGGCGGGCGTGGCCGCGATCCCGACCTCGGCGTTCCGGCAGGGCCCGGACGAGGCGCCGTGGCTGGTCCGCTTCTCGTTCTGCAAGCGGCCGGAGTCGATCCGCACGGCGGTGGAACGGCTGGCGGCCGTCCCGGCCCCGGTCACAGGACGAACGGCTCCCCCGTCTCGCTGACCAGCGCCCGGCCCGCGTCCTCCCAGGCGTGCAGGCCGCCGTGCACGTTGGCCGCGTCCACGCCCTGCTGCACCAGGTAGGCCGTGACCTGGGCGGACCGGCCGCCGACCTTGCACACCACGTACAGCCGCCGGTCCCCGGCGTGCTCGGCGATCTCGCCGATCCGCTCCACGACCTGCCCGATCGGGATGTGCAGCGCGCCCTCGACATGCCCGGCGGCCCACTCCTCCGGCTCCCTGACGTCGAGCAACGGGGCGCCCTCGGGCACGGCGTCGGCCGTCACGGCCGGAAGTGCGAAGCTCATGCCACGACCCTACCCGGCCAGCAGCGAGGCCAGTTCGGCCTCCTTGTCCGCGACCCGCCGCCGCAGCTCGGCGGCGATCTCCGCGAGCATGCCGTCGGGGTCGTCACCGGCCATCCGCAGCATGGCGCCGATGGCGCTCTCCTCCAGCGCGGCGGCGGCGTCGGCCAGCAGTTCCTTCCGCTCGGCCAGCCACTCCAGGCGCGCGTACAGCTCCTCGGCCGGGTCGCGCTCCGGCGCGCGCCCGGGGCCGGGGCCGCCGCGCTCCCACTCGGCGGCCAGGTCGCGCAGGGCCTCCTCGTCGCCGCGCGCGTACGCCTGGTTGACGCGGGCGAGGAAGGCGTCGCGGCGGTCCCGCTCGGTGGCGTCGGTCACCAGGTCGGGGTGGCACCGGCGGACCAGCTCGCGGTAGAGGCGGCGGGCCTCCTCGCCGGGGCGGACCCGGGGCGGCTCCTGCACCGACTGCCCGGTGAGCATGGCGTATCCCTCGGCGCCGAAGCCGTCGGAGCCGTCGGAGCCCAGCCAGCCGTGGAACAGCTCGGAAACCTGCGGCATGGGCGCGACGGCGGCCCGCGCCTCACGGGCCCGGCGCTCGTCCTCGGGGTCGCCGGTCCTGGCCGCGACGGCCTCCGCGATGCGCGCGTCCAGCTCCTCCAGGTGCGCGTAGAGGGGGCCGAGGCGCTGCTCGTGCAGCCGCGAGAAGTTCTCCACCTCGATGCGGAAGGTCTCCACCGCGATCTCGAACTCGATCAGCGCCGTCTCGGCGGCCCGCACCGCGCGCTCCAGCCGGCGCGTCGCCCCGTCGTCCCCGGCCGGCGCTCCGGCCTCGCTGTTCTCCGTCACCCGCCCAGCCTAGGGCCTGTCCTCCGGGGCCCCGCCGGGATCAGGGGCGGAACTCCCGGGGGCACTTCCTGGCGTCCTCGGGGAGCTGCGCCTCGGCCCAGCGGGTCAGCTCGACCAGCGCCGGGCGCAGGCCGAGACCGGCCTCGGTGAGGCGGTAGCTGACGCGCAGCGGCGGGCCCTCCTGCACGTGGCGGGTGACCAGACCGGCCTGGGCCAGCTCGCTGAGCCGGTCCGAGAGCATGCGCTCGCTGATGCCGGGGACGGCGCGCTTCAGCTCCGCGAAGTGGCCGGGGCCGCTCATCAGGGCGGCGATGACGACGCCGGTCCAGCGCTTGCCGAGAAGCGCGAAGACACGCTGGAGCGCGGACTCGGGCTCGGTGCAGAGCCCGTCGTCGGTGCCCTGTGCGGCGTCGGCTTCCGGCATGATTCCCACCCTACTCGACAAGGGACTGCTAAAAAGTAAGCACCTGTGGTATTAATAGTTCCGAACGGCCTTGCACTACCTAACTCTACCCCGGAGGACCATCATGGCCACGCTCCTGCACCTCGACTCCTCGCTGAACGGTGACGACACCTCCGTCTCCCGCGAGGTGACGCGCGCCTTCCGCGAAACGTGGGAGGAGCAGCACCCGGGGGGCACCGTCGTCTACCGCGACCTCGCCGCCTCGCCGCTGCCCCACCTGACCGCCGGCCCGTACTACGCCGCCTTCACCCCGGCCGGGGAGCACACGCCGGAGCAGCGCGCGGACTACGCGCTCCGCGACGAGCTGGCCCGCGAGCTGGAGACGGCCGACGCCGTCCTGATCGGCGCCCCGATGTACAACTTCGCGATCGCCTCCACGCTCAAGGCGTGGCTGGACCACGTGATCATCGCCGGCCGCAACGCGTACACCGAGAACTCCCCGCTGCGGGGCAAGCCGGTCGTCGTCGTCACCAGCCGCGGCGGCTCCTACGCGCCGGGCACCCCGCAGGAGGGCAACGACTTCGCCGAGCCGCACCTGCGCCACGTCTTCGGCACCGCCCTCGGCATGGAGGTGGACATCATCGTCCCGGAGCTGACCCTGGCCAGGACCAACCCGGCCATGGCGGGCCTCATCGACGCGGCCGACGCCTCGCGGGCCAAGGCCCACGAGGACGCCAGGGCCAAGGCGAAGGCGCTGGCGGCCCGGCTCGCGGCCTGACCGCCGGCACCCCGCGCGCCCCGGCCCCGCGCGCCCTACCGGGCGGCCCCGGCCGGCGCGCCCGGCCGGTCCGCGCCCTGACCCGGCATGCGCGGGGCGGCGGCCGGCCGCCGCCCGGACGGCACGTCCCGCAGCCCGCGCACCAGCCGCCCGGCCGTGAACGACACCCCGTGCACGAACCGCATCGCCGGGCCGAACGAGGGCGCGCTCAGCAGCCCGGCGAAGAACAGACCCGCCCGCGACGACTCGAATCCGCCGCTCAGCGCGGGCGCCCGCGTCCCGCGCACGGTCCGCAGCCCCTCGCGCAGCGCCGGGTCGAGCAGGTCGAGGCGCCGCAGGTCGGGCACGAAACCGGTGGCGGCGACCACGTGCGCGGTCTCGATCACCTCCGGGTTGCCCCCGGGCGAGGCCACCGTCAGCCGCACGCCCGCCCCGTGCGGCTCGGCACGCAGCAGCCGCAGACCGAGCCGCACGGGAACGACGCCCTCGAACCGTTCCCGCAGCCACCAGGCGCCGGCCGGGCCCAGCGCGGTCGCCGCGATGTGGGCACGCGCCGCCTCCGGCAGCCGGCGCACCGCCCACGGCAGCTCGGACCACACCCACGTCGACCAGCCGGTGCCGAGCCCGCTGTGCGGGGCGCGCAGGGCGGCACCCCGCCCGCGCCGCAGCGGCACGGGCGGAGTGTTCCAGCGCAGGCGCGCGGCGCGGGCCACCACCGTGGGCCTGGCCCCGGCCTCGGCCAGCAGCACCGCCGTCTCCAGCGCCGCCTGCCCCGCGCCGACCACCGTCACCTCCGCACCCCGGAACCGGCCGAGGTCGCGGTGGTCGGTGCTGTGCGAGGCCAGCCCGTCGGGCAGCCCGCGCAGCACGCCCGGGAGGTGGACGAACGGCATCACGCCGACCGCCAACGCCACGTTGCGGGCGCCCAGGGTCTCGCCGTCCGCCGTCCCGACCCGGAAGCCGCCGCCGTGCGGGGCCACGGCCGTGATCTCCCGCTCCTCGACCGGCAGCGGCAGCCCGTCCGCGAACCACAGCCCGTACCGCGTGAACGTGTCCACCGGCAGCGGCACGCCGTGCTCCGCGCCGAGCCCCTGCTCGGCGCAGTACGCGGCGAGGGTGCGCGCCTTCCCCGGCGCGGACAGGTCGGTGGCCCACGGCTCGGACTTCAGGAACATCCCGGCGGGCATGTGGTCGCGCCAGGACGCCATCGGCCGGCCGAAGACGCGCACGTCCAGCCCGGCCGCGGCGGCGTGCGCGGCGACCGACAGTCCATAGGGCCCGGCGCCCACCACTACGAGGTCATGCATGTCGCCTCACCGCTCACTCTCTCCGTTTCCTTCATCGGTCCCCGGCCGGTCTCCCCGGCCGGGCCCCCGAGCCGCCGCCCGAGGGAGAGCAGTCCCCGCCGCAGGCAGCCGCCCGTCATCGCCAGGAACGGCGCCGGGTCGTCGGCCGCGAACCACGCCCACTCCACGTCCGGGCGCCCGGCCCCCACCGCCGGCCCGCGCGCACTGGCCAGCGCGGCGAGCAGCCCGTAGTTCTCCGCCACGAACACCCGCCCCGCGCGGGCCCGTTCCGGCCGCACCGGCCGCCCGGTCAGATCCAGGTGCAGCGCGCGGACCACGTCCAGCCCCGCGCGGTCCGCGAACAGCCGGAATTGCGCGCCGGGCCGCGGATTGAAGTCGAGCAGGTGATACGCGCCGGTGGTGGCGTCGCGCCGGAAGTCCATGTCCGCCACCCCGTGGAAACCCAGCCGCCGGGCCAGCGTCCGCGCCGTCGCCGCCACCTCCGGATTCGGCCGCCAGCTCCCCACCGCCGTCAGCCCCGCCCGCACCGGCCACGACAGCTCCTTGCGCCCGGTGCCGCCCATCAGGCACACCCCGCCGGCCGCGAAGCAGCCGTGGAAGAACCAGTCGGCGCCCGGCCCGCCCGGCAGCAGCTTCTGCACCAGCAGCCGACTGCCCGCCCGGTCCGCCCGCCCGAACAGCCACCGCGCCTGCGCCGCGCTCCGCACCACCGTGGTGCTGCGCAGCGCCCCGCCCGGTGGCAGCAGCCACGGGCGGCTCCACTTCGCGACGGCGGGCAGCCCCAGCTCCGCGACGGCCGCCACCGCCTCGGCCGCGCTGGACGGCGCCAGGGTCGGCGGGTGCGGCACGCCGAACCGCGCGCACAGCGCCGCCAGTTCCGCCTTGTCCGCGACCCGCTCGGCCAGCCCGTCCGGCAGCGCGGGCAGCAGGAACCTGCCGCGCAGCCGGCCGGCGAGCCGCGCGGCCGTGATCGCGCCCACGTCGTCCATGGGGATCAGGACGGCGGGCCGCCCGATGCGTTCGGCGGCGGCGAGCAGCGCCCGTTCGACGTCCCCGGCCGAGCCCGCGTCCCCGTGGAAGAGATGGGCGCGCCGCAGGAACCGGGAGCGGCTCAGCGGGGTACCGGGCCGCTCCACGAAGGCGTGCACCTCGACGCCCGCGCGCCCCAGCGACCTGACCGCGCCCAGCGACCCGTGGTGGAACGGATTGCGGTCGAGCCGGAGCAGCAGGGCGGGCACCTCGGTGTCGAGCGGTGACATGGCACCGATCTTTCACGGCGCTCCCCGGCCCCTGCTCCGTCCCGGCAGAGGAGACTTCGATCGGCCTAGGGGAAAGCGTTCACCCGGCGCAATGAAAGGATCGTGTGCTTAATCGCGGCGCGGCGGAGTCGGGAGAACCCGGACGGGACGCCACGAACGGGTGAAGTTGCCTTGGTTTGCTGTCATTTGGAGCGATCTTCTGTTTACCGTCCGGTGCATGGATGAACAGCGCGAAGCTCTCGGCGGCCACCGGGCTCCCCGCGAGGGCGCCATCGACATCAACGACTTCGTCTACGCGGCCACCGGCGCCCGCGTCCGGCGCCTGACGATGCCGGACGGCACCCACTGGTTCCCGGCGGTCGACGTGGCCACGGAGCTCGGTTACGCAAACACGCGACAGGCCATCGCCCTGCACGTGGCGCAGGAGCACAACACCCGGCTGCAAGATCTCACGCAAAGCGTCTGTGGACGTGACGGTTTGCGCAAGATCGCAGGTCACGGGCTCAAGAAGTCGATGCGGATGGTGAACCTGCACGGTCTCCTCTCCCTCGTCGGCGGCTGCACCAAGCCCGCCGCGCAGCCGTTCAAGCGCTGGATGGTCGAGGTCATCGTGACCGTCCAGCGCGACGGCTCCTACGCTCTCGACAAGGCCGAGGTCCAGCCCGGCGCGCCGCAGGCGCCCGCCGCGTACGCCATGCCGCGGGAGGTCGCCGAGGCCATCGTCCGGCTGGAGCGGCACAACATCGACACCGACGAGCGGTTCACCGCCGCCCAGGAGGACGCCAACCGCGCGCGGTGGGAGACCGTCGAGGTGCTGCGGACCGTGGCCGAGGCCCAGCAGCGATCGGTGATGGCGATGCACGACGTGATGGTGGACTTCGCCCGGTCGATGTCCCGGCTGGCGGACTCCGTGGAGGACCTGGTCGACAAGATGCCGCCGCGCCCCGACGCGACGCCCGCGACGCCGCGCGTGCCGCGCCAGCGCGGGCCCGTGCTCACCGCCGAGCAGCTCCTGACGGCCTGGCGGGAGCGGGTGACCATCACCGACGACGTATGGGCGGTCGCCGTCGTCCTCGCGCCCGCGCTGGCCGAGCGCGGCGAGGTCCGGCTCGGCGTCGAGGCGATCGCCGCACGGACCGGCCTGACGGCGGCCCGGGTGCACGACAGTCTCCGGTTCCTGCTGAAGCGCCAGTGCATCCGGCAGATCGGCACCGTGCTCAACACCCCGGTCTACGGCCTGCACCACGCCTAGCCCGCGTGCCTAGGCGAGGATCCCCGCGTCACGGGCGGCCGTCAGCCACGAGGGGAACTCGGAGAGCAGCCGGTCGTACAGCTCCGCGTCCGGCACCTCCGCGATGTCGTCCACCGCGAAGAAGCCCGCGTTGTCCACGCGCCGCCCCTTCATCCGGTCGATGCGCCGGAGCACGCCGTAGTCGGCGTCGCCCAGCCCGATGAACTGCCAGAACAGCGGCTCCCCGGAGGCGGCGACGAGCTGCTTCTTGATCTCCCGGTCCGCGTGGACACCGCCGTCGGAGAAGAACAGGACCAGGGTCGGCTCCGGCACCGGGTTCTCCCGGACGAACTGCCGGACCTCCGCGATCACCTCGGCCTCGTCGTTGCCGTACCCGATCCTGGTGGCGGGGATCTGCCCGAGCCGCTCCTCGCCCGCGTCGTCCGTGTGCAGGCGCAGGTGCGCCGGGAGCCAGTCGGGCAGGTCACCGGTCGTGAGGTCGGGAAGCCGGGCGGCCCGGGAGGCGAAGACCCACGCCTGCATCGCGCCGTCGTCGTCCAGCGCGGCGGCGACGGCGGCCATCCGCTCCACGACGTCGGTGACCGTGCCGTTGCCGTAGAGCCAGTACATCGAGCCGGAGGCGTCCAGAACGAGGACGACCCGCGCCCTGATGCCGGGGGCGCCGTGCTTGGCGAGGCTGACGGCGACCTGCTCCCTGCGCGACGACAGCCGCTTGCGCATGTCGACCGGCAGCCGCTCCAGGGGCCCGGGCGCCGGTGCTTCCTCGCTGTCGTCGTCGACGGTGATGCCGAAGTCCGTCGCCAGACCGGCCAGCCCGGAGGCATAGCCCTGGCCCACCGCCCGGAACTTCCAGCCACCGTTCCGCCGGTACAACTCCCCGCTGACAAAGGCCGTCTCGGTCGTCGCCGTCATGTCGAAGACCGCCACGCCCGCACCCGTCGCCGCATCCGTCAGCGTCAGCCGCAACCCGCTCACCTGACCGAACGACCCACCGTCCGCCGACGCCGCCAGCACCACGCGATCGATCTCCGGCTCCAGAGCGGCGAGATCGACCTCCACCACATCCGAACCCGGCCGCTTCCCCGCATGCCGCACCGCACCCGACCCATGCCGGGGCTGGTTGTAGAACACGAAATCGCCATCCCCCCGCACCCGGCCCTCCGCACCCAGCAGCAACGCCGACGCGTCCACATCCGGCGTCCCCGGCGGCCCGGCCGACCACGACAACACCGCGCGCACCGAGGCGGCGCCGACGGACACGTTCGCACCCTTGCCGAGGTTGGTGACGGTCATCCGGCCAGTGTGCCGCAGAACCGATGAGTTCCCCCCGCCGGGCCGGTCTTCCCGTGCATGACGACAGAAACAGAGCACGACATGCACGACCTCGGACCGGTCGCCCGGCAGGTGGCCGGGCTGCTCGACGGCGTCTCCGAGGAGCACCTCGACGCCCCGACGCCCTGTCCCGCGTACCGGGTGCGGGACCTGCTCGGTCATCTGCTGGAGCTGACGCAGGCGTTCACGGCGTCCGGACGGAAGGAGCTGGGCCCGCTGACCGACACCAGCCCCGACGACCCGGCGGCGGTCAAGCCGTCCCTCGACGGCGACTGGCGCGGGCGGCTGCGGCGGCAGCTGGACGACCTGGTGGAGGTGTGGCGGGCCCCCGAGGCGTGGGAGGGCACGACGCGGGCGGGCGGCGTCACGCTGCCCGGCCCGATTGCCGGGCAGGTCGCGCTGAACGAACTGCTGGTGCACGGCTGGGACCTGAGCCGTGCCACCGGGCAGCCGTTCACCGCTGACGACGCGAGCGTCCAGGTGTCGATCGGGCTGCTGTCGCAGGCACTGGGCGACGACGCGCGCGAGGGCACCGGTTTCGGCTCCGTGGTCCCCGTGCCGGACGACGCCTCGCCGCTGGACCGCGCGGTGGGGCTCAGCGGCCGGTCGCCGGAGTGGACCCCGCCCGGCGGGTCCGGCGGGCCTACCGGATGATGCCCATGCCCCGGGCCGCGTTCATCCACACGGGGAACTCGGAGAGCAGCCGGTCGTACAGCTCGTCGTCGGAGACGGTGGCGATGTCGTCGACGGCGAAGAAGCCAACGTTGTCGATGGTGCGGCCGGGAAGGGTGTCGAAGCGTTCCAGGACGCCGTAGTTGGCGCGGCCGAGCCCGACGAACTGCCAGAAAACCGGCTCGGCCGCCGCCGCGCGGAGCTGGCTCTCGATCTCGCGGTCGCGGTAGACGCCGCCGTCGGAGAAGAAGAGGACCAGCGTCGGCACGGGCTCCGGGTTGGTCCGCACGAAGTCGCGGACTTCCTCGATGACCTTCTGTTCCTCGTTCTGGATGCCGACGAACTTCATGTCGACCTGGCCGGGCGCGAGGTTCGGGTTCGGCTTCCTGCGCCGGCCGCCGAAGAGACTCAGCTCGCCGACGCGGACGTGGAGCCCGATCCAGCCCGGCAGTTCGGCGATCCGGAAATCCGGCAGCCGGGCAGCCCGGGAGGCGAAGGTCCACGCCTGCATCGCGCCGTCGTCGTCCAGCGCGGCGGCGACGGCGGCCATCCGCTCCACGACTCCGGCGACGATGCCGTCCCGGTAGAGCCCGGTCATGGACCCGGAGGCGTCGAGCACGAGCACGACCCGCGCCCTGACCCCGGGCACCCCGTGCTTGGCGAGACTGACGGCGACCTTCTCCTTGCGCAGCGACAACCGCTTGCGCATGTCGACCGGCAACCGCTCAAGCCCCGCCGACGGCACGGACGCGGGCGGGGCGGACGGCACCCCGGGAGCGGGCGCGGGCGACGCCGACCACGCCGGGGCGGGCGCGGCCGGGGCGGGGACAGCCGGTTCGTCGTCGACGGTGATGCCGAAGTCCGTCGCCAGACCGGCCAGCCCGGAGGCATAGCCCTGGCCCACCGCCCGGAACTTCCAGCCACCGTTCCGCCGGTACAACTCCCCGCTGACAAAGGCCGTCTCGGTCGTCGCCGTCATGTCGAAGACCGCCACGCCCGCACCCGTCGCCGCATCCGTCAGCGTCAGCCGCAACCCGCTCACCTGACCGAACGACCCACCGTCCGCCGACGCCGCCAGCACCACCCGCTCCACCCCCGGCTCCAGAGCGGCGAGATCGACCTCCACCACATCCGAACCCGGCCGCTTCCCCGCATGCCGCACCGCACCCGACCCATGCCGGGGCTGGTTGTAGAACACGAAATCGCCATCCCCCCGCACCCGGCCCTCCGCACCCAGCAGCAACGCCGACGCGTCCACATCCGGCGTCCCCGGCGGCCCGGCCGACCACGACAACACCGCGCGCACCGAGGCGGCGCCGACGGACACGTTCGCACCCTTGCTGAGGGATATGGCAGTCATGCGCCCCAGTCTGCCCGAGCGCGCCCGTGCCGGGCCCGGCCGGTCGGCACGGGCCCGGCGGCGCGTCAGTCGGCCATCGGCAGGTAGACCCGCCCCCCGGCCTCCGCGAACTCCCGGGACTTGGCGAGCATCCCCGCCTCGACCTCCTCGTCGCTCAACTCCTCGGCCCCTTCGGGCGCGAACCGCTCCGCGATGCCCCGGCTGATCTTCATCGAGCAGAACTTCGGCCCGCACATCGAGCAGAAGTGGGCCGTCTTGGCCGGCTCGGCCGGAAGCGTCTCGTCATGGAACGCGCGCGCCGTGTCCGGGTCGAGGGCGAGGTTGAACTGGTCCTCCCACCGGAACTCGAACCGCGCGTCGGACAGGGCGTCGTCCCAGACCTGCGCGCCGGGGTGCCCCTTGGCCAGGTCGGCGGCGTGCGCGGCGATCTTGTACGTGATCACGCCCGTCTTCACGTCGTCCCGGTCCGGCAGACCCAGGTGCTCCTTCGGGGTGACGTAACACAGCATCGCCGTTCCCCACCACCCGATCATGGCCGCGCCGATGCCCGAGGTGATGTGGTCGTACCCGGGCGCGACATCCGTGGTCAGCGGGCCGAGCGTGTAGAACGGCGCCTCCTCGCACAGCTCCTGCTGGAGGTCGATGTTCTCCTTGATCTTGTGCATCGGGACGTGCCCCGGGCCCTCGATCATCGTCTGCACGTCGTGCGCCTTGGCGACCCGCGTCAGCTCGGCCAGCGTGCGCAGCTCCGCGAACTGCGCCTCGTCGTTGGCGTCCGCGATGGAACCGGGGCGCAGACCGTCGCCGAGCGAGAAGGTGATGTCGTAGGCGCGCAGGATCTCGCAGAGCTCCTCGAAATGCGTGTAGAGGAAGCTCTCCTGGTGGTGCGCCAGGCACCAGGCGGCCATGATCGACCCGCCGCGCGAGACGATGCCCGTCTTCCGGCGCGCGGTCAGCGGGATGTAGCGCAGCAGCACGCCCGCGTGGACGGTCATGTAGTCGACGCCCTGCTCGGCCTGCGCGACGACCGTGTCCCGGTAGAGCTCCCAGGTCAGGTCCTCGGCCCGGCCGCCGGCCTTCTCCAGGGCCTCGTACAGGGGCACGGTGCCCACGGGGACCGGCGAGTTGCGCAGCACCCACTCGCGCGTGGTGTGGATGTCGCGGCCGGTGGAGAGGTCCATGACCGTGTCGGCGCCCCACCGGGTCGCCCAGGTCATCTTCTCGACCTCCTCCTCGACGGAGGAGGTGACGGCGGAGTTGCCGATGTTGGCGTTGACCTTCACCAGGAAGTTCTTGCCGATGATCATCGGCTCGCTCTCCGGGTGATTGACGTTCACCGGCAGCACGGCCCGGCCGGCCGCGATCTCGTCGCGGACGAACTCCGGGGAGCGGTTCTCCCGGATGGCGACGAACTCCATCTCGGGCGTGATCTCCCCCCGCCGGGCGTACGCCAGTTGGGTGACGGCGGGCGTCCCGTCGGCGCGGCGCTCGGCGATCCAGTCGCGCCGCAGCGGCGGCAGGCCCTGGCGGACGTCGGTGGTGACGGTGGGGTCGGTGTACGGGCCGGAGGTGTCGTACAGCGTGACGGAGTTCCCGTCGGTGAGGTGCACCCGCCGCACGGGGACCCGGAGGTCCGGGCGGCTTCCGGTGATATATCCCTTGTGCGAGCCGATGACGGGCGTGCGTGTGCGTGCGTCGTCCTGCGTGGTCATCAGTTCTACTCCCTACGCCGGCATTACCCGGTAACAGGTTCGGCGGTCGGCGCGGCGGCAGCGCCCTCTCAGCCCCGTGCCCGGAGCTCCCGCGATGTGCGAATCGCCACCCCACGCTAACGGCACACCGGACCGGCTGAACAGGGGGCCGGGCTGTTTACGCGATGATCGGAACGTGACGGCACCCGATGACTTCCGCGCCCACCCCCACGGGCACACCCACCAGCACGGCCCCGCCGCACCCGTCTCGGCCCATCTGCGGCGGGTGATAGCGGCGGTGCTGATCCCGTTCGCCGCCGTGATGGTGGCCGGGCTGGTGGCGCTGTGGCCGGGCGGCGCGCCCGAGCAGGACGAGCACACCGGCGTCGGCTTCGACCAGCAGCACGAACGGGCCCGGGTGACCGAGGTGGTCGAGGTGCCCTGCGAGGACGTCGGCGTGCAGGTGCCCCAGGGCGTGGACGGCGCGTGCGAGCGGGCGACGGTGGAGGTGACGTCGGGGCCGCACGCCGGGCGGACGTTCGAGGAGATCGTGCCGCCGGACGCGACCCAGCGCTACAGCGACGGCCAGGACGTGATCGTCGCCTACGCCCCGGACGCGCCCGAGGAGTTGCAGTACAGCGTCACGGACGTGGACCGGAAGGCGCCGATGCTGCTGCTGGCCGCCGTGTTCGCGCTCGCGGTGGTGGCGGTGGGACGGCTGCGCGGACTGCTGGCGCTGGTCGGGCTCGTGGTGAGCTTCGCGGTGCTGACGCTGTTCATCCTGCCCGCGATCCTGCACGGCTCGAATCCGCTCCTGGTGGCGGTGATCGGCGGCAGCGTGATCATGCTGGTCACGCTGTACCTGTGCCACGGGGTCAACGCCCGCACCTCGGTCGCCGTGCTCGGCACGCTGATCTCGCTGCTGCTGATCGGGCTGCTGGGCTCGCTGTTCATCGGCTGGGCCCACCTGACGGGCAACACCGACGACCAGACCGGCCTGGTGCACAGCCTCTATCCGGGCATCGAGATCCGGGGGCTGCTGCTGGCCGGGATCCTCATCGGGTCCCTGGGCGTGCTGGACGACGTGACGGTGACGCAGACGTCGGCCGTGTGGGAGCTGAAGCAGGCGGAGCCGGAGGCGAGCTGGCTGAAGCTCTACCGGGCCGCGATGCGGATCGGCCGGGACCACATCGCCTCGGTGGTCAACACGCTGGTGCTCGCCTACGCGGGCGCCGCCCTGCCGCTGCTGCTGTTGTTCACGATCGCACAGAGCAGCGTGGGGACCGTGACGTTCAGCGAGCTGGTCGCGGAGGAGGTCGTCAGGACGCTGGTGGGGTCGGTGGGTCTGGTGGCGTCCGTGCCGGTGACCACCGTCCTCGCGGCGCTCGTGGTGAGCGCCGACCGGCACCCGGGACAGGCCGCCGGGCCGGGCCCGGCTACCAACCGCCACCGGAGGAGGGCGAGGAGGAAGTGACCTTGCGGACCAGGTAGACCAGCCCGGCGAGCACGGCGGCGATCAGCAGGATCCGGAAGAGGACGGCGACCAGCCAGGTCACCACCCCGATCAGCAGGACGCCGAAGACGAGCAGCGCGACGGCGGGCAGGGCGACCCACCGCAGCCACCACGGCAGGCTCCTGAACGCTTCCTTCATCGCCACGGCTCCCGTTCCCGTACCCGCGTCCGGCACCGGGATCCCGCACCTGGCCCGGCGCCCGCGCCCGTCCGGCGCGTCGCTGTCGATGCTAGGCGCGCCCGGCGGGGGCCGGGAGGCCGGACGGCCCCGGTCCTCCCCTGACCGTTCCCTGACCCGGACCCTGAGACCGGCCCCGGGAGCGCGCGGGGGAGCGCGGGGGGCTCAGCCCTCGGGCGGCGAGAAGACGACCATGACCCGCAGGTCCTCGGTGATGTGGTGGAACCGGGCCGGCGTCCCGGCCGGCACGTAGACCACGCTGCCGCGCGCCACGGTGGTGGTCTCGCCGCCGACCGTCATCGACGCCCGGCCGCTGACGACGAAGTTCAGCACGTCCTGGGCCTGCGGGCGCTGGGTGTCCTGCGCTCCGGCGCCCAGCGCGTACAGCCCCGCCGAAAGATTGCGTTCACGAAGAAAGCGGAGGTAGGCGCCGTCGTTCGCGATCCGCTCCGCTTCCAGCAGATCCAGCCGGAACTCCTTCATCGCGCCCATTCCCCTTGCGCACCTGGTGCCATCTGAAACGATCTCCCCATGACAAGCATTCTGTTCCGGTTCCTGGCCAACGCCGTGGCGCTGGCCGCCGCTGTCTGGCTCGTGGGTGACATCACCCTCGGTGAGGCCGACGCGAGCACCGGCAGCAAGACCGTCACCCTGCTCATCGTCGCGCTGATCTTCGGCCTGGTGAATCTGATCGTCAAGCCCGTCGTGAAGCTGCTGTCCCTGCCGCTGCTGATCCTCTCGCTGGGCCTGTTCACGCTGGTGATCAACGCCCTGATGCTGATGCTGACCAGCGCCCTCGCCGGCGACGCGTTCGAGGTCGACGGCTTCTGGCCGGCCCTGCTGGGCGGCCTGATCATCTCCATCGTGTCCTGGGCGGTCACGTTGGTGCTGGACAACGACTGACGCGGACCGGGAGCTGGGGTGGAGCCGATGACCGGGGACGGGACACGCGCCGTGCGGGCCGGGCTGCCGGCGGCGGAGCCGTATCAGCCGCCCCTGCCCGGGCCGGTGCTCGCCGCCCACTTCCACCTGCCGGGCGACCCGGCCGACGCCCCCTACGGCTACGGCCGCGAGGGCAACCCCACGTGGACCGCGCTGGAGCGGGCCGTCGCCGAGCTGGAGTCCCCCGGCCATGAGGCGCACGCCGTCGTCTTCCCCTCCGGCATGGCCGCCGCCTCCGCCGTCCTGACCGGGCTGCTGCGGCCCGGCGACACGACCGTGCTCCCTTCCGACGGATACCAGCTCCTGCCGCGCGTGCGCGAGCGGCTGGAGACGACCGGCGTCCGCGTCCGCACCGCCCCCACCGGTGGCGACGCGCAGCTCGACGCCCTGTCCCCCCGCGACGCCCTCGCCGCCCCGGGAGCCGGTGACGTACGGCTGTTGTGGCTGGAAACCCCGTCCAACCCCGGCCTCGACGTGTGCGACATCCGCCGCCTCGCCGAGGCCGCGCACGCGCGCGGCGCGCTCGTCGCCGTCGACAACTCCCTGGCCACGCCGCTCGGACAGCGCCCCCTCGACCTGGGCGCCGACCTGTCCGTGGCCAGCGGCACCAAGGCGTTCAGCGGCCACGGCGACGTGCTGCTCGGCTACGTCGCCTGCCGCGACGCTCAGCTGGCCGGGGAGATCCGGCGCTGGCGCACCCAGACCGGCGCGATCCTCGGCCCGATGGAGGCGTGGCTCGCCCACCGGGGGCTGGCCACGCTCCACCTGCGGGTGGACCGGCAGCAGACCAACGCGCTGGCCGTCGCCGCCGCGCTGGCCGAGGCGCCGGAGGTGACCGGCCTGCGCTATCCGGGCCTGCCCGGCGACCCCGCGCACGCGGTGGCCGCGCGGCAGATGCGGCGGTTCGGCGGCGTGGTGTCGTTCGTGCTGCCGGACCGGGACCACGCCGAGCGGTTCCTCGCCGCGCTGCGGCTGGTGGACGACGCGACGAGCTTCGGCGGGGTGCGCTCGACGGCGGAGCGGCGCGGGCGGTGGGGCGGCGACGCGGTGCCGGAGGGGTTCGTCCGGCTCTCGGCGGGCGTCGAGGACCCGGAGGATCTCGCGGCGGACGTGCGGCAGGCGCTCGGGGTGGCACGGGCGGAGGTTTCGCGCGGGGCTCCCGGGGCCACATGATGTGCATGACCCCAGCACAACCCGTGGTCAAACGCACCGCCCGCGCCATCCTGCTCGACGACTCCGGCCGGCTCGTCGTCATCAAGCGCACCAAGCCGGGCCGCCCGCCGTACTGGATCACGCCGGGCGGCGGGGTCGAGCCGACGGACGCCACCGTGCTGGACGCCCTCCACCGGGAGGTGTCCGAGGAGCTGGGCGCGACGATCACCGACGTGGTCCCGGCGTTCGTGGACACCGTGCCCTGCACGTCCGACGACGGGGACGGCGTGCCGCCCGGCCTGAAGGTGCAGCACTTCTTCGCCTGCCGGCTCGCCTCGATGGACCCGTCGCTGCGGCACGGTCCCGAGGTGGAGTCGCCCTGCGGCACGTACGACATCGTGCGGTTGCCGTTCACGCCCGAGGGGCTGGCCTCCGTCGATCTCGTCCCGCACTCGCTCGGCCGCTACCTGAGCCGGAACATCCCCGGCATCCGCGCGCTGCTCGCCCCCGACTTCTCCTCGGCCCCTCTCCCCGGTTGAGAGGCGCGCCGGGAGGGCGCACGCCGGGAGCGGGCGGGCTCAGGCGGTCGAGCCGGTCGGGCCGAACCAGCCGCCCGCGGGCCGCCCGCCGCCCGCGCCCCGGCGCCGTGCCAGGTCCAGCGCGCGCCGGGCCTCCGCCCGCCACGCCGCCGCGTCCGGCGGCGGGGGCGGTTGCTGCGCCGGGCCCGTGGCCGGGGCGGCGGACACCGGCCGGCCGTTCAGCTCGCGGGTGCGGCGTACCTGCGCCTCGCGGGCGGCGCCGAAGAAGTCCCCGCCCTTGCGGCCCTGGTCGTCGGTGCCCCAGTCGCGGGGGGTGCGCCGGGCCGCCTTCACCAACTGCGGGATGTGCTTGGCACAGTGGATGTACGCCTCCTCGACGTCGATCCGCACCCACAGCTCGGCGGCCCGGCCCGGCACGGTCTCCACGGGCAGGTCCGGGTGCCGCGCCCGCAGTTCGGCGTCGGGAACGATGCTGGCGCGGCCGTTGATGTGCAGGCCGATCCGCGCCCTGTCGAATTCCACCAGCAGCAGTCCCGCGTGCGGGTTCTCGGTGATGTTGCCCAGCGAGGCGTGCACGCCGTTGCCCCGGTACTCAGGGTAGACGACGGCGCGCGGGTCCAGCACGCGCAGGAACCCGGGCGGGCCGGCGCGGAAGCTGTTGTCGCACTCGCCGTGGCGGTCGGCGGTCGCCAGGAAGAACATCTCCTGCCGGGCGACGAACTCCCGCATGCGCTCGTTGAGATGATCGAGGACCTGCTCGTCGTAGAACCGGCCGGCCCGTTCCGCGGTGCCGAGCCGCCGCTGGAGGACGTGCTCCCCGTCGCTGCCCGGACGGCCGCCCGGCAGGCCCGTGTCCGCGCCCGCGTCCGTGTTCTCCATGTCCGAAGTATCCGTGCCTGCCATGCCGTTAGTTCACTTCACGCTTTCCGTGTGTCAACGCGCCTGTTTCCTCCGGGAAATCGTGGCGTATCCGGTCCGCGGGAATGCCCGAGGACACCAGCGCTTCCACGCTCTTGCGGATCATCAGCCGCGGCCCGGACAGATAACCGTCGAACTCGTGCCACGGCCCGAACTTCCGCACCGCTTCGGGAAGTCGGCCCGGAAAACCGCGCGTGCCGTACTCGGCGACGACCGGCCGCACCGACAGCCACGAGAACTGCTGCTCCAGATCGAGGAGATGATCCAGGTCGTACAGCTCGGACTCCCGGTTGGCCCCGAAGAACATCTCGACCGGGCGGCGCACGCCGTGCTCGGCGACCTCCTCGACCAGCGCCCGCAACGGCGCGATGCCCGTGCTGCCCCCCACGCACACCAGGCCGCGCCCCGACGCGTGGTCCACGGTCATCGACCCGCCCGGCGGGCCGAGCCGCAGCACGTCCCCCGGCCGCGCCCGGTGCACCAGCGCCCGCGACACCCACCCGGCGGGCACCGCCTTGATGTGGAACGACAGCAGCCCGTCCGGGCGCGGACAGGAGGCGAAGGAGAAGCACCGCCACTCGCGCGGCCACCACGGCGTCTCCACGCTGGCGTACTGCCCGGCGCGGTACGGATACGGCTGGTCGGGGCGGACGGTGACCACCGCGACGTCGCTGGTGCGCAGCTCGTGCGCGACGATCTCGGCGTGCCACCAGGGCGGCGAGCGCAGTTCGGCCTCGGCCGCCGCGTCGATCATGATCTGCGAGATCGCCGTGTAGGCGCGGACCCACGCCGCCTCGGCCTCCGGGCCCCAGGTGGTGGGGGCGTACCGTTCGAGCGCGGTCATCAGGCACTCGCCCACGGCCGGGTAGTGCTCGGGCCGGGTGCCGTATTTCCGGTGGCCGCGCCCGAGGTTGCACAGGTAGTCCGTCAACGTGACGGTGTCGTCGATGTGTTCGGCGGCGGTGAGCAGCGCGGCGAAGAGCCGGTCGCGCTGTCCGCTCATCGCGACGGGGAACATGTCGCGCACGGCCGGGTTCCGGAGAAAGAGCAACGCGTAGAAGTACGAGGTGGCCTCGTTCGCGAGCGGCTCGATCTCCGCGAGAGTGCGCCGGATCACCACCGCGTCGGGTGACGGCGGTTCCTTCTCGTCCCGGTGGCCGTTTCCGGCCGTGGTGGCTCCGTCACCGGCCGATATCGCGGTCATGCCCCTGCCTCGCCTCGATCAGCTCCCGGTCGCACAGCGTGTCAGCATGCTCACCCCGGGCGGGTGGTTCACCGGAAACTCGGCCATCGAGCTCCTCGCACCCCATAAAATGAACGGCTTCGCGCCGCCCGGACGCGGAATCGACCATACCGTTATACGGCTGAGACACAAGCCCCCTCCAGGAGCGCGAGCTTCGCACGGTTCCCGCGATTCCGAGAAAGTGCTGGTGATGAATGTGATCCTGCGGCAGGCGATTTCGGCGGACGTCCCGGAGATCGTCGCGATGCTCGCCGACGACATCCTCGGGTCGCGGCGCGAGAACCCGGCCGAACCGGCTCCTTATCTCGCGGCCTTCGAGCGCATCGCCGCCGACCCGAACCAGCTTCTGCTGGTCGGGGAGCGCGAGAGCCGCGTGGTGGGAACGCTGCAGCTCAGCATTCTGCACGGCCTCTCCCGGCGCGGCTCCTCCCGCGCGCTGATCGAGGCGGTGCGCGTGGCGGCGGCGGAGCGCGGCGCCGGGCTCGGCAGCGAGCTGATCCGGCAGGCGGTGGCGGAGGCACGCCGCCGCGGCTGCGTCCTGGTCCAGCTCACCTCGGACGCGGCCAGGACCGACGCGCACCGCTTCTACGAGCGGCTGGGTTTCCGGGCGACGCACGTCGGTTTCAAGCTGGCCCTGTGACACGATTCACCCTCCGCCGACCGCCCGGATCCGGCCCGCCGGGCGCGGCTCGCGCGCGGCGTCGCGGCGCCATGCCGTTGACCACCACACGAACATCCGGAAAAGCAGTCGCCCGGCGGGCGCGCGGTCGGCCACGCTGGAAGCCGTGACGTCTACGCCCGCGCCGTTCCCCGCCGCCTGACCCTCGCCGACCTGCCCGCCTGCCTCGCCCTCGCGGAGGACCGCGGCTGGCCCCCCGAGGCACACAAGTGGCGGCTGCTGCTGGCCGCCGGACAGGGCTACGGCATCGACGCCCCGCCCGGCGAGAGCGGCCTGATCGCCTCCGCCGTCGTCACCTCGTACACCGACGCGTACCGCTGCGTCAGCATGGTGCTGGTGGCCGGACGCCACTCCCGGCGCGGCCTGGGCCGCCACCTGATGCGGCACGTCGTCGCGGAGTGCGCCCCGGCCGTCACGTTCCTCACCGCGACGGACTACGGACGGCCGCTGTACGAACAGCTCGGCTTCCGGACGGTCGGCGCGGTCACCGTGCTCCGGGGCAGGTTCACCGGCACCGCCCCGGCGGCGGCGACGGCCGCGGTGCGCCCCGCGACGGCCGCCGACCTGCCGGGCATCCTCGCCTACGACCTCCCGGTCTTCGGCGCCGACCGGACCGAACTCCTCACCCGGCTGCCGTCGTTCGCCGACCGGATCCTCGTCGCCCACGCGCCCGACGGCCGCCTCACCGGCTACGCGGCGGCCTGGCCCAACGTCACCACCACCGTCGTCGGCCCGGTCTGCGCCGACGACCTGCCCACCGCCCAGGCCCTCATCGCCCGCCTCGGCTCGGCCGCGCCGCTGCCGATCCGCTTCGACGCCGACGACCGCCACCCGGAGCTGGCGGCCTGGCTGCGGGCCTCCGGGCTGTCCGGCGGCAGCCGCTTCTCGCTGATGGTGCTGGGCGCCCCCGACATCCCCGGCGACATCACCCGCCGCTTCGCGCCGTACTCGGTGGCCCTCGGCTGACTCCGGGCCGGGGCGGGCCGGGGGCCGGG
>NZ_JBPQTQ010000029.1:0-50114 GCF_051386415.1 Streptomyces sp. URMC 129 | reverse complement strand
CCCGCTGGACGCCGCCGACGCCGCGCGGCTGCGGGAGCTGGCCGCCGCGATGCCGCCCCACGCGCACGCCGCGCCGCGCCCCCCGACCGCTCCCGGCGACGCGTTCGCCCCGCTGCTGCGGCAGGTCAGGAGCCAGGACCTGCTCGCCCGGCGCACCGGCTGGTACGCCGCGGGCATCACCGTCAACGCCCTCGCCCTGGCCGCCCTCGTACTCGCCGTGCTCGCGGCCGGCGACACCTGGTGGACCGTGGCGCTCGCCGTGCCGCTGGCGCTCTTCTCCACCCGGACCGCGTTCTACGGGCACGACGCAGGCCACGCGCAGATCGCCGCGACGCGCCGGACCAACCGCCTCCTCGGCCTGGTCCACGGCAATCTGCTGCTCGGCATGAGCTCCGCCTGGTGGAACGACAAGCACAACCGCCACCACGCCAACCCCAACCACCTGGAGAAGGACCCGGACGTCGGGGAGGGCGTCCTGGTATGGACGCGGGCGCAGGCGGCGAAACGGGCCGGTCTCGCCCGTCTGCTCACGCGCCATCAGGCGTGGCTGTTCTTCCCGCTGCTGCTCCTGGAAGGCATCGCGCTGAAGGTGGCGAGCGCGCGGATGGTGCTCTCGTCCGCCGGATGGGAGCGGCACGGCACGGCGCGGGCCGTGGAGGGGCTGCTGCTCGCGGTCCACGCCACGGCGTACGCGCTGCTGCTGGGGACGGCCCTGGGCCCCGGCCGGGCCGTGGTCTTCGCGCTCGTCCACCACGCCCTGTTCGGCCTCCACCTCGGCTGCGTCTTCGCGCCCAACCACAAGGGGATGGCGATGCCCGGGGCGGACGGGGAGCGCTGGGGCCATCTGCGGCGCCAGGTGCTGACGTCGCGCAACGTGCGCGGCGGGCCGGTCACCGACTGGCTGATGGGCGGCCTCAACTACCAGATCGAGCACCACCTCTTCCCCAGCATGCCGCGCCCGCACCTGCGGCTGGCCCGCCCGCTGGTCCGCCACCACTGCCGCGCGGCCGGCCTGCCGTACGCGGAGACCGGCCTGGCCGACTCCTACCGGCAGGCCCTGCGCCACATGCACGCGGTGGGCGCCCCGCTGCGCGAGCGGCCCGCGCGGCTCAGCCGGCCGCGGTCCTGAGCGCCAGCTCCTCCAGCCCGGCCAGCAGCCCGGGCAGTTCGGGACCGCGGCCCACCGGCAGGATCTCGCGCGGCGCCTCGTCCAGCAGCACGAACGCGATGTCGTCGGTCCGGGCCACCATGCTCCAGCCCGGGCCGTCGGCGCGCAGCGTGTGGGCGTCGCCGGCGGTGGAGGCCACGGCCGCCCGGACACGGCCGGGCGGGGGCGGCGAGGCCAGATAGCCGCGCAGGTGGTCCAGGACGCGGCGGACGTTCGCGTTGGGCCGCTCGCCCGGAGCGACGAACGTCACCTCGTCGGCGACCTGTGCGCGCCACCGCGTCCACTGCCGCGCGATCTCGTCGGCGCCCAGGCGCCGTTGGGCGGGGCCCCACGCCCCCGGGTCGGGCGGCGCGAGCGGCGCGGGCCCCGAACCGCCGGGCTCCGGCGCGGGGTCGTGGGGGGCGGGCAGGCCGGGGGCGGCGACGGCGAGGGCCAGCGGCCAGCCCGGCAGCACGGCGGCGATGGTCCGGTCGTCGGGGCAGACGTCGTGGCTCATGCCGCAGTCCCAGGCGGCTATCGCCACCGCGGTCAGGGCCACGTCGTCGGTCGCCACCGTCCAGCGCGCGCCGTCGCCGTCCTGGCCGAAGAGCAGGCCGTAGCCCCGGGCGGTCGGCGCGAGGGACAGCGCCTCACAGGCCGCGGGGTAGTCGTCGCCCAGCACGCCGGGGAAGCGTTCCGGCGTGAGCAACGCGGCTGTGAGTACGAAGAGTTGCTCCTCCGCGCCGGTCTCTTCCGCCTCCGTCGTGCCCAACGAGAGCCTCCCTGTTCGACCCGGTGGCGCGGCTGACCAGAGCAAAAGGTACCGTCCCTTCCGGATAGCGGTACCGCACAGGTGGTTGCCGACAGCCTCTTACTGGGGAAGGCTGACACAGCAGTCGCCTTACGAGAAGGGGGAGCTGGGGATGGCACTGAGCACCACGCTCGACTGGCTGCTGGACGATCTGGCGCAACGGCTGCCGCGCGTGCGGCACGTTCTGCTGCTGTCCAGCGATGGGCTGGTCACCTCCGTGAGCCGGGGTCTGAAGCGGAGCAGCGCCGAGCACTTGGCCGCTGTCTCCTCCGGCCTGCACAGTCTCGCGAAGGGAGTGGGCGAGCACTTCCGGTGCGGTGACGTCCGGCAGACGATGATCGAGTTCGACGACGGCGTGCTGTTCGTCACGGCCGCCGGGGACGGCAGCTGCCTGTGCGTGCTGGCCGGGCCGGACGCCGACATCGGGCAGGTGGGGTACGAGATGACCCTCCTGGTGAACAAGGTCGGCGAGCACATGGGCCTCGCCGCGCGGGAGAACACGCCCTGAGCGACGCGAAACCGCGATTACGCAGGGTTGCCAAAGGTGACGGATCGTGGCTATGCTGATTACGTAACGTAGTCGCATCGCTGCGAAGGGAACCGTCATGCCTGTACAGAAGACCGCTCCGGCCACCGCTATTCGTGCCACCGCTACCCGTGCCACTGCCTCCTGTGCCACCGTCTCCGCCGACGCCGCGGTCTCCGCCGCCGGTCCGGCCGGCACCGGTGCCGTGCCCGTCCGCCTGGCGGCCAAGGAGCTGGGCCTGAGGCCACGGGAGCTGGACGACGCGGTGCGGCTGGACCAGATCCCCACCGTCGCCTCGGCCGTCCCGTGGCGGCGGAGCGTCCCGCGCGCGGCGCTGGACCGGCTCCGCGCCGACGTGGGCGCTCCCGGACTGCTGCGCGACCGGGCCCTCATGGTGAACGCGACCGAGGGCGCCGCATTGCTGGGCATCGCCCCCTCGCGCTTCGTCCGGCTCGCGCGCGGCGGGCTCCTGGCCCCGGTCGACTTCCACGTGAACCGGCACCGGGTCGTCGTCTGGCGGTATGCCGCCGCCGAGTTGCGCGTGTTCGCGGCCGGGAGCGCCGAGCTGCTCACCGGCCCGGCGCCCGAGGAACTGCGCCGGGCCCTGCGTGACGGCGTGGACTGGCGCCCGCGCCGCTGGCGCAGGCGCCGCACGGATCTGCTGATCCGTCACGCCGGGGATCCCTGGCAGCACGCCGCCGCGCTCGCCGCGGTCCTGGAGCCGCCGACGCTGGCGGCCGACGTGCCGGACACCGGGGAGCGGGCCCTGCTGCTGCGGCTGCGCCCGCCGCTGCCGGGCATCCGTCCCGGCGGCCCCCGGTGGGAGGCGGTCGAGCCGCTGCTGACCGCGACCGACCCGGAGGAGGCCCGGTGGTATCGCGCCGAGCTTGCCGCCGCCCTGGTCCGGGCCCGCGCCGCGTCCCCGGTGGCGCCGGGGTGACAGCGGGGCTCAGAGCTGACCGACGTCCATCACCCTGATCACGGCGCGGCCCTCCGCGTCGGACGCGGTCAGGTCCACCTCGGCCGAGATGCCCCAGTCGTGGTCGCCCGCCGGATCGGCGAACGTCTGCCGGACCCGCCACAGGCCGTCCTCGGGCCGCTCCTCGATGGACAGCAGCCGCGGCCCCCTGGCGTCCGGCCCGGTGCCCAGCTCGTCGTACTCCTGCCAGTAGGCGTCGAGTGCGGCGGCCCAGGCGTCGGCGTCCCAGCCGGACTCCGCGTCCAGCTCGCCGAGTTCGCCGGTCCGGTCCAGCGCCGCCAGCTCCACCCGGCGGAACATGGCGTTCCGCACCAGCACGCGGAAGGCCCGGGCGTTGGCCGTGACGGGGCGCACCTGGTCGGCGCGGTCCTGGGCCTCGGTGGCGTCCTCGGTCTCGGGGTTGGCCAGTTGTTCCCACTCGTCGAGCAGGCTGGAGTCCACCTGCCGCACCAGCTCGCCGAGCCAGGCCGTGATGTCCTGGAAGTCCTCCGACTTCAGGTCGTCGGGCACGGTGTGCTCCAGGGCCTTGTAGGCGCCGGCCAGATAGCGCAGCACGATGCCCTCGGTGCGCGCCAGCTCGTAGTAGGAGACGAACTCGGAGAAGGTCATGGCGCGTTCGTACATGTCGCGCACCACGGACTTGGGGGAGAGCGGATGATCGCCCACCCAGGGGTGGCTCTTGCGGTAGACGCCGAAGGCGTGGAAGAGGAGGTCGTCCAGCGGGCGCGGATGGGTGATGTCCATCAGCCGCTCCATCCGCTCCTCGTACTCGATGCCCTCGGCCTTCATCGCGGCGACGGCCTCGCCGCGGGCCTTGTTCTGCTGGGCGGCCAGGATCTGCCGCGGATCGTCCAGCGTGGACTCCACCACCGAGACCATGTCCAGCGCGTAGGAGGGAGATTCGGGATCGAGCAGCTCGAACGCGGCCAGGGCGAACGTGGACAGCGGCTGGTTGAGCGCGAAGTCGGCCTGCAGGTCCACCGTCAGCCGCACCGAGCGGCCCTGGGCGTCGGGCGTCTCCAGCCGCTCCACGATCCCCCCGTCCAGCAGCGAGCGGTAGATCGCGATGGCCCGCCGGATGTGCCGGAGCTGCTGCCGGCGCGGCTCGTGGTTGTCCTCCAGCAGCCGCCGCATCGCCTGGAACGCGTCGCCCGGCCGGGCGATGACCGCCAGCAGCATCGCGTGGGTGACACGGAACCGGGAGGTCAGCGGCTCCGGCTCGGCGGCGATCAGCCGCTGGAAGGTGTCCTCGCTCCAGTTGACGAAGCCCTCCGGCGGCTTCTTGCGGACGACCTTGCGGCGCTTCTTCGGGTCGTCCCCGGCCTTGGCCAGCGCCTTCTCGTTCTCCACCACGTGCTCCGGCGCCTGCGCCACCACGAACCCGGAGGTGTCGAACCCGGCCCGTCCCGCACGCCCCGCGATCTGGTGGAACTCGCGGGCCCGCAGCACCCGCACCCGGCTCCCGTCGTACTTGGTGAGGGCGGTGAACAGCACGGTCCTGATCGGGACGTTCACCCCCACGCCGAGCGTGTCGGTCCCGCAGATCACCTTCAGCAGCCCGGCCTGGGCCAGCTTCTCCACCAGCCGGCGGTACTTCGGCAGCATCCCGGCGTGGTGCACCCCGATGCCGTGCCGGACGTAGCGGGAGAGGTTCTTTCCGAACTTGGTGGTGAAGCGGAAGTTGCCGATGAGGGCGGCGATCTCGTCCTTCTCCTCGCGGCTGCACATGTTGATGCTCATCAGCGCCTGGGCCCGCTCCACGGCCTGCGCCTGGGTGAAGTGCACGATGTAGACGGGCGCCTGACGGGTCTGGAGGAGTTCGGTGAGCGTCTCGGTCAGCGCGGTCGTGCGGTACTCGTAGCTCAGCGGCACCGGACGGGTGGCCGAGCGCACCACCGCCGTCGGCCGCCCGGTGCGCCGCGTCAGGTCCTCCTCGAACCGGGACACGTCGCCGAGGGTCGCCGACATCAGCACGAACTGGGCCTGCGGCAGCTCCAGCAGCGGGATCTGCCACGCCCAGCCCCGGTCCGGCTCGGCGTAGAAGTGGAACTCGTCCATGACGACCTGGCCGATGTCCGCCTGCGCGCCGTCGCGCAGCGCGATCGAGGCGAGCACCTCGGCGGTGCAGCAGATCACGGGCGCGTCCGCGTTGACCGAGGCGTCACCGGTCAGCATGCCGACGTTCTCGGTGCCGAAGAGCTTGCACAGATCGAAGAACTTCTCGGAGACCAGGGCCTTGATCGGCGCGGTGTAGAACGTGACCTCGTCCCGCGCCAGCGCCGCGAAGTGGGCACCGGCCGCCACCAGCGACTTCCCGGAGCCGGTCGGCGTGGACAGGATGACGTTCGCCCCCGACAGCACCTCGATCAGCGCCTCCTCCTGCGCGGGGTAGAGGGAGATCCCCCGCTCGCCCGTCCACGACGAGAAGGCGTCGAAGAGAGCGTCGGGATCGCTGGTCGCAGGCATCTGATCGATAAGGGTCACCGGTCCATACTGCCCGTATCCGCGGCCCGAGGGGGAACCGGCCGCCCCGCCGAAGATCACCAGGCACTACGCTGTGCCGCCGACGGGGAGCACGACATGAGAAAAGGGGGCGGGGGCCATGATGGGACCGGCGCACTCACTGTCCGGCGCGATGGCATGGCTGGGGGTGGGAGCGGCGGCCGCGGCGGCGGGCCACGGGATGCCCTGGCCGGTGCTCGCGGTGGGCACGCTGATCTGCGCGGGCGCGGCGCTCGCCCCGGATCTGGACCAGAAGTCCGCGACGATCTCCCGGGCGTTCGGGCCGGTGTCCAAGCTGCTGGCCGCGTGCATCGACAAGCTGTCGGAGGCGGTCTACAACGCGACCCGCGCCAAGGGGGAGCGGCGGCGCACCGGGGGGCACCGGACCCTGACCCACACCTGGATATGGGCGGTCCTGATCGGCGCCGGCTTCTCCCTGGCCGCGATCACCTGGGGCCGCTGGGCGGTGCTGATCACCCTGTTCGTGCACGTGGTCCTCGCCGTGGAGGGCCTGCTGTGGCGGATGGCGCGGGTCTCCAGCGACGTGCTGGTGTGGCTGCTGGGCGCGACGAGCGCCTGGCTGCTGGCGGGCGTGCTGGACGAGCCGGGGAACGGCTCGGACTGGCTGTTCGAGGGCGAGCCCTATCTGTGGCTGGGGCTGCCCATCGTGCTCGGCTCGATCGTGCACACGCTCGGCGACGCGCTGACCGTGTCCGGCTGCCCCATGCTGTGGCCGCTGCCGATCGCGGGCAAGCGCTGGTACCCCGTCGGGACGCCGCAGTTCATGCGGTTCCGGGCCGGCGCCTGGGTGGAGAACAAGGTGCTGATGCCGGTCTTCATGGTGATCGGCGCGGCCAGCGGCGTGGGGGCCGTCGTCCTGACGGCCTGACGGCCCCCACCGGCCCGGCCGGTTCAGCCGTGCCAGGACCGCCACAGCGCCGCGTAGGCGCCGTCGGCCGCCACCAGCTCGTCGTGGCTGCCGAGTTCGCTGACGCGGCCGTCCTCGACGACCGCGATCACGTCGGCGTCGTGCGCGGTGTGCAGGCGGTGTGCGATCGCTATCACCGTGCGGCCCTCCAGCACCCGGGCCAGCGAGCGCTCCAGGTGCCGGGCGGCCCGCGGGTCCAGCAGCGACGTCGCCTCGTCCAGCACGAGCGTGTGCGGATCGGCCAGGACCAGCCGGGCCAGCGCGATCTGCTGGGCCTGCGCGGGCGAGACGTTCAGGCCCCCGGAGCCGACCTCGCTGTCGAGGCCGTCCGGCAGCTCGCGCACCCACGCGTCGGCGTCGACGGCCGCCAGCGCCGCCCACAGCTCGGCGTCCGTGGCATCGGTGCGGGCCAGCAGCAGGTTGTCGCGCAGCGGCCCCACGAACACGTGGTGCTCCTGGTTGACCAGGGCCACCTGCTCCCGGATCCGCTCGGCCGCCATCCCGGCCAGCCTGGCCCCGCCGAGCGTCACCTCGCCGGCGCGCGGGGCGTAGATCCCGGCGAGCAGCCGGCCGAGGGTGGACTTGCCCGCTCCCGAGGGCCCGACCAGCGCCATCCTGGTGCCCGGCGCCACGTCGAGGGACACCCCGTGGAGCACGTCCGTGCCCGGCAGGTAGCCGAACCGCACCAGGTCGGCGGTCAGTTCGCGGCCGACGGGGCGGAGGGACCCGTCGCCCCCGCCGTCCTCGATCTCGCGCACCCCGACCAGCCGTGCCAGCGACACCTGGGCGACCTGGAGCTCGTCCATCCAGCGCACGATCATGCCGACCGGCTCGGTCAGCATCAGCGCCAGCACCGCGCCCGTGGTCAGCGCGCCGACGCCGAGCCAGCCCTGCAGCACGAAGACGCCGCCGAGGAGCAGCACGCCGCTGACGATCAGCGCGTTGAAGACGTTGATCGCCGGGATGAGCACCGAGCGCAGCCACAGCGTGTAGCGCTCCCAGGCGGTCCACTCCTTCACCCGCCGCTCGGACAGCTCGACCCGCCGGCGCTGGAGGCGGTGGGCCTCGATGGTCCGGCCGGCGTCCACCGTCTCGGCCAGCACGCCCGCGACCGCCGCGTAGCCCGCGGACTCCGAGCGGTAGGCCGCGGGCGCCCGCCGGAAGTACCACACGCACGTCACCAGCAGCAGGGGAGAGGTGAGCAGCACGACGATGCCGAGCGGCGGCGCCGTCACCACGATGCCGCCCAGCAGCAGCCCCGCCCACACCACGGCGATGGCCATCTCCGGGGCGGCCTCGCGCATCGCCTTGGACAGCCGGTCGATGTCCGTGTTGATGCGGGCCAGCAGGTCGCCGGTGCCGGCCCGCTCCAGCACGCCCGGCGGCAGCCCGACCGACCGCACGAGGAAGTCCTCGCGCAGGTCCGCCAGCATCCGCTCGCCCAGCACGGCGCCGCGCAGCCGCACCAGCCGCGTGAAGAACGCCTGCACGGCCAGGGCGGCGGCGAAGAGCGCGATGGTCCGCCCCAGGGCCGGTTCCCGGTCCCCGTCGGCCAGGTCCTGGACGACGCCGCCGAGCAGGTGCGGACCGACCATGGACGCCACCACGGCGACGGCGTTGACCGCCAGCAGCCCGGTGAACGCCCGCCGGTGACGGCGCAGCAGGTCCCGCACATAGGCCCGGACGGTCGCGCGGCCGGCCACCGGCAGCGTGGTGGTGTGCTCGGTGGCGGCCGGGTCGTGCTCCGGCGGGCTGACGCCGATCATGCGCTCTCCTCGGCAAGGGATTCGGCACGGGACGCGGGTTCGGTCTCACGGGTGACGACCGCCCGGTACGCGGGGGCGGTGCGCAGCAGGTCGCGGTGGGTCCCGGCGGCGGCCACCGTGCCGTCGTGCACGAAGGCCACCAGGTCCGCGCGGTCGAGCAGCAGGGGACTGGAGGTGAAGACCACGGTGGTGCGTCCGGAGCGCAGGGCGCGGACGCCCTCCGCGATCCTGGCCTCGGTGTGCGAGTCCACCGCCGACGTCGGCTCGTCCAGCACCAGCACCTCCGGGTCGGCGATCAGCGAGCGGGCCAGCGCCAGCCGCTGCCGCTGCCCGCCCGAGAGCGACCGGCCCCGCTCGGTGATCCGGCCCTCCATCGGGTCGCCGCCGGCGGGCGCCGCCTGCGCCAGCGCCGTCAGCACGTCGTGGCACTGCGCGGCCCGCAGCGCCTCGCCGGTCGTGACCCGTCCGGAAGCGGGCACGTCCAGCAGCTCCGCGAGCGTGCCGGACAGCAGCACCGGGTCCTTGTCCTGCACCAGCACGGCCGTCCGGGCGGCGGCCAGCGGCACCTCGTCCAGCGGGACGCCACCGAGCCGCGCCGAGGGCTCACCGTCGCCGTGCACGGAGTGGCCGCCGAGCCGTTCGGCCAGCCGCTCGGCCACGGCGGGGCTGCCGCACACCACGGCCGTCAGCTTCCCGGCCGGGGCGTGCAGGCCGGTGGCCGGATCCCGCAGATCCCCGGCGAGCGGCTGGTCCAGCGCGGTCACCGCCGCAGCGTCCTGGTCCGCCCGGCGCAGCGCCAGCACGCGCACGGCCCGTTTGGCCGACGGCCGGGAAAAGGTGAACGCCATGGCCGCCTCCTGGAACAGCCGCAGCGGGAACATCAGGAAGCTCACCGCGCCGTACACGGTGACCAGTTCACCGGCCGACAGCTCGCCGTCCAGGGCCAGCCCGACGCCCTGCCAGACCACCGCGATCAGCAGCAGACCCGGCATCACCACCTGCACCGCGTCGATCAGCGACCACATCCGGGCGCTGTGCACGGACGCGGCGCGCACCTCCTGGGAGGCGCGCCGGTACCGCTCCAGGAACAGCTCCTCGCCGCCGATGCCGCGCAGCACCCGCAGCCCGGCGACCGTGTCGGAGGCCAGTGTGGTGGCGCGCCCGGACTTGCCGCGCTCCACGTCCGCCCGCCGCGTCGCGGCCGGGAGCAGGGGCCAGGCGCTCAGCACGACGGCGACGATCCCGGCCAGCACGATCAGGCCGAGCCGGGGCTCGTACACGATCAGTCCGGCGCACACCCCGAGCGTGACCACGACGGCGGCGGCGAACCGCGAGAACGCCTCGACGAACCAGCCGATCTTCTCGACGTCGCCGGTGGAGACCTTCACCACCTCGCCCGCGGCCACCCGCCGGGTCAGCACGCCGCCCAGCTCGGCGGTGCGGCGGGCCAGGAGCTGCTGGACGCGCGCGGCGGCGAGGATCCAGTTGGTCACCGCCGCGCGGTGCAGCATCGTGTCCGCGACACCCATGACGACCGTGATGGCGAGCATGAGCAGGCCGGTCAGGGCGAGCCGCCGCCCGGAGCCGTCGGTCACGGCGTCGATGGCCAGGCCCATGGTCAGGGGCAGGCCCGCGATCGCGGTCATGTGGAGGGTGCCCCAGCTCGCGGCCTTGATCTGCCCCCCGAGCTGTTGCCGGAACAGCCAGACGAGAAACCGGAATCCGGATCGTACGTCGGGGTCGCCGGGGTCGGAATGCGGAAGATCGCGAATCTGCATGACATCCCAGGAATTCGGTGCGGGCGGAACCGGGCAACCTGGCAAGGGTCACGGTCAACGGGATGGAATATCAACGGATTTTCGGCCCGTTCGAACGGAAACCGTCAGGCCCGCACCCGCCCGCACCCGTCCCGCCGCCGGGCAGGGGCGGCGGCCGTCAGCGGCCCAGGGCCGCCATCGCGGCGTTGTGACCGGGCACGCCGCTCACGCCGCCGCCCCGGACCGCGCCCGCGCCGCACAGCAGCACGTTCGCGTGGCCGGTCGCCACGCCCCAGCGCCCGGCCGGGTCCGCAGTCCCGCCGTCCCCGTGCCCGTCCCCGTCCGCGAACGGGAAGGCCAGGTCCCGGTGGAAGATGTGGCCGCCCGGCAGCCGCAGCTCCCGCTCCAGGTCCAGCGGCGTCTTGGCCTCCACGCACGGCCTGCCGTCCGCGTCGACGGCGAGGCAGTCCGCGAGCGGCTCGGCCAGGTGCGCGTCCAGCGTCGCCAGCGTGGACTCCAGCAGCGCCGCGCGCGCCGCGTCGTTGTCCCGCGCGAACAGCCGGGCGGGGGTGTGCAGCCCGAACACCGTCAGCGTCTGATAGCCGCGCGCGGCCAGCTCGGGGGCGAGGATCGAGGCGTCGGTCAGCGAATGGCAGTACATCTCGCTCGGCGGCGTGCGCGGCAGCTCCCCGGCCGCCGCCTGCCGGTAGGCGTCCTCCAGCTGCCGGTACCCCTCCGCGACATGGAACGTCCCGGCGAACGCCTCGCGCGGATCGGTGTCCGGGTCGCGCAGCGCGGGCAGCCGCCGCAGCAGCATGTTCACCTTGAACTGCGCCCCCTCGGCCGGGGCCGGCGCCGGGTCGCCCAGCAGCTCGGCCAGCGCCCGCGGCGACGCGTTCACGAGCACCTGCTCCGCCCCGACGACCCCCTCCGCGTCGGCCGTGCGGAACGCCACCTCCGCCCGCCGCCCGTCCGTCGCCACGGCCGTCACCTCGTGCCCGGTGGCGATCTCCGCACCGGCCGCCCGCGCCGCGTCCGCCAGCGCGCCGGTCACCGCCCCCATGCCGCCCACCGGCACGTCCCACTCGCCGGTGCACTGGCCGATGACGTGGTAGAGGAAGCAGCGGTTCTGCCGCAGCGACGGGTCGTGGGCCGTGGCGAAGGTGCCGATCAGACCGTCCGTCAGCACCACCCCGCGCACCAGGTCGTCGTCGAACGCGGCCTCCACCGCCTCGCCCAGCGGCCGTTCGAACAGCGCCTCCCACGCCGGGTCCTCGCCGATCCGGGCGCGCAGCGCGGCCCGCGTCGGCAGCGGCTCGGTCAGGGTCGGGAAGACCCGCCCCGCCACCCTCCGGGTCATCCCGTGGAACCGGAGCCACGCCTCGTACTCCCGGTCCGAGCCGGTGAGCCGCTCGAACGCCTCGCGGGTCCTGCTCTCCTCGCCGCCGACGAGCAGCCCGGTCGGCCGCCCGCCGCGCTCGGCGGGCGTGTAGGAGGAGAAGATCCGCCGGCGCAGCGACAGCCGCAGGCCCAGGTCCTCGACGATCTTCTCCGGCAGCAGGCTGACCAGATACGCGTACCGGGACAGCCGGGCCGGCACCCCGGGAAACGGGGCGTCGGACACGGCGGCGCCCCCGGTCCGGCCCAGGCGCTCCAGCACCAGCGTCCGGCGTCCGGCGCGAGCGAGGTAGGCGGCGGCGACCAGTCCGTTGTGGCCACCACCGACGATCACGGCGTCGTACGAGGCGAGGGCGGGCATTGACCCTTCGTAACACGCCCGGCCCGCCCCGGCCACCCGGCCGCCGCCCGGAAGCCTCCGGGCCGGTCCGGCGCCGCCGGGCGGAACGTAAACTTCCCGTTGGTCAGTCACCTGGTCGTCCCAGGTCCCACTCGTCTTCGAAGGAGCCCATGCGGCCTTACGACCTCCCTCATGACATGTTTCACGACACCCCCCCGGGGCCCCGGCGGCCCCGGCTCGCCGACGACGCGTCCGCCGCGCGGCAGCCCGCCCAGGTCCGCCGTATCCTCCGCCTCTTCCGCCCCTACCGGGGCCGCCTCGCCGTCGTCGGCCTCCTGGTCGGCGCCTCCTCCCTGGTCGCGGTCGCCTCCCCGTTCCTGCTGCGCGAGATCATCGACGTCGCGCTGCCCCAGCAGCGCACCGGCCTCCTGGCGCTGCTCGCGCTCGGCATGGTCGCCACCGCCGTCACCAGCAGCGTCTTCGGCGTCCTGCAGACCCTGATCTCCACCACGGTGGGCCAGCAGGTGATGCACGACCTGCGGACGGCCGTCTACGCCAAGCTCCAGCAGATGCCGCTGGCGTTCTTCACCCGGACCCGTACCGGCGAGGTGCAGTCGCGCATCGCCAACGACATCGGCGGCATGCAGGCCACTGTCACCTCGACGGCCACCTCGCTGGTCTCGAACCTCACCGCCGTGGTCGCGACCGTGGTGGCGATGCTCGCCCTCGACTGGCGGCTCACCCTGGTCTCGCTCGCGCTGCTGCCGTTCTTCGTCTGGATCGCCCGCCGGGTCGGGCGCGAGCGCCGGCGCATCACCACGCAACGGCAGAAGCAGATGGCCGTAATGGCCGCCATGGTCACCGAGTCGCTGTCCGTCAGCGGCATCCTGCTGGGCCGCACGATGGGCCGCGCCGAGGCGCTGACCCGCGAATTCGCCGCCGAGTCCCAGCAGTTGGTCGGCCTGGAGGTGCGTGCCAGCATGGCCGGACGCTGGCGCATGGCCACCATCGGCATGATCATGGCCGCGATCCCCGCCCTGCTGTACTGGTCGGCCGGGCTGATGCTGGAGTTCGGTGGCACCGCGCCGTCGATCGGCACGCTCGTCGCGTTCGTCAGCCTCCAGCAGGGCCTGCTGCGCCCCGCCGTCTCCCTGCTGTCCACCGGTGTCGACATCCAGGCGTCGCTGGCGCTGTTCCAGCGGATCTTCGAGTACCTCGACCTGCGTGTCGACATCACCGAGCGGCCCGACCCGGTGGAGCTGGCCCGGGCGCGCGGTGCCGTCCGGTTCGAGAAGGTGTCCTTCGCCTACGACCCGGCCGCCGCCCCCACCCTGTCGGGCATCGACCTGACCGTCCCCGCCGGGAGTTCGCTCGCCGTCGTCGGCCCGACCGGTGCCGGCAAGAGCACGCTCGGCTATCTGGTGCCGCGCCTGTACGACGTCACCGAGGGCCGGGTGACGCTGGACGGCGTCGACGTCCGCGACCTGAGCTTCGCCTCGCTCGCCCGGGCGATCGGCGTGGTCTCCCAGGAGACGTACCTCTTCCACGCCTCGGTCGCGGACAACCTGCGGTTCGCCAAGCCGGAGGCCGGTCAGGCGGAGATCGAGGCCGCCGCCCGGGCCGCCCAGATCCACGACCACATCGCCGGGCTGCCGGACGGGTACGACACGATCGTGGGCGAGCGGGGCTACCGCTTCTCGGGCGGCGAGAAGCAGCGGCTGGCCATCGCCCGCGCGATCCTGCGCGATCCGCCCGTCCTCGTCCTCGACGAGGCCACCAGCGCGCTGGACACGCGGACCGAGCAGGCCGTGCAGCAGGCGATCGACTCGCTGGCGGCCGGGCGCACCACCATCACCATCGCCCACCGCCTCTCGACCGTCCGCGACGCCGACCAGATCGTCGTCCTGGACGGGGGCCGGATCGCGGAGCGCGGGACCCACGACGAGCTCATGGCCGCCGACGGCCGGTACGCGGCCCTGGTGCGGCGCGACGCCGAGGCCCAGGAAGCGGTGGAAGCGGCGTCCTGACCCTCCGTCACGCCCGCCCCGGCGTGGCGTGGCGGGGTGTCCGCGGGCCAGGAAACTGTGCGAACGGTCGTGCTAATATCCGTCGTCACCGACGATCGAGGGGAAGCCGGACATGGACCTCAGCACTGGACTCGTCCGCACCGCACTCAACGGCACCGCCCGCGTCTCGCCCCGGCTGGCCGGCCGGTGGGCGATCGACCTCTTCTGGAACCCGCGCTCCAGAGTTCCCGTCAAGCCCGCCGAGGAGCCGGTCATGCGGCAGGCCGAGCGCCGCGAGCTGACCGTGGGCGGCACGTCCGTCGCCGTGTACCGCTGGGGCACGGGCGAGCGGCCCGTGCTGCTGATGCACGGCTGGATGTCCCGCGCGTCCCGGTGGAGCCCGCTCGTGCGCGCGCTGACCGACCGCGGCTACAGCCCGATCGCCTTCGACGGCCCCGGCCACGGCGACTCCGGCGGCCGGGGGAGCACCGTGGTGGAGTTCCGCGACATCGCCCTGCGGCTCCAGGCCGAGCACGGCGAGCGCGGCGGCTTCGCGGCGGTCATCGGCCACTCCATCGGCGGCCTGTCCGCGTTTTTCGCCGTGCGGGGCGGCGTCCACGCCGACCGGCTGGTCTCCATCGCGGCCCCGGCCGACTTCGACTGCCTCGTCGACGGCTTCCGCGCCCGGTTCGGCCTCGGGCCGTGGGCCGCGCCGGAGCTGCGACGCCGCATCGAGCACCGGCTCTTCCCCGGCGAGCCGGACCCGTGGCCCCGCCTGTCGGCCACCCACCAGGCGGACCGGCTCACCCTGCCGATCATGATCGTCCACGACGAGCACGACGACATGATCGCCCCGGAGCAGTCCGGCCGCGTGATGGCCGCCTTCCGCGACCGCGCCGACCTGCTGGTCACCCGGGGCCTCGGCCACCGCCGGATCATCGCCGACCCCCAGGTCATCGGAGCCGTCCTCGACTTCGCCTCGGCCACCGACCCTGTCGGCTAGCCCCCCACCACGCGCCGCAGGCCCCGACCGGGCGCCCTCCCGGCCGCCTCCGCGACGCGGGCCCGTCCCGTGGCCCTCGGAGCGACACCCTCCGCGGCCCGGACCCGGTCCGGGCGGGTGTACGTGGCCGCCGGGCCATGCGCCTCGGGATGCACGCGGTGGCGGCGGCGTCCCGGTCGTATCCGCGACATGGCGTGCGGAGGTGCCGGTGCCCGCCCGCGCCCGGCGGCGCCATCCGCCGGAGCCCGTGGCCGCGCCCGGCACGGCGGCGCCGACAAACACCCCCGGTCACGGTCCGTGCCCGTCACCACCCGGTCGCGCCGGGAACCCGCGCGGCGCGCCGGACCGGTCCGACGGACAGCGCGTGACGCGGTGCCGGATCAGCGCGGGTCCCTCGGCCGTGTGCGACCGCCGTCCCACCGCCCTCGGCGTTCCCGGCACCGCGGCCCGCGTCCTCGACGGGCCCGCGAGTCCGGCCCGTTCAGGCGGTGCCGGATCGGTCGGCCGGCGTCAGCGGCTCCGCCGCCGCGGCCCGGAGCCGGGCGGCGATGGCCGCCGCCGCCCGGTCGTAGCCGGTGTCGTCGCCGTGCAGCGTCGAATCGGCGTTGGCCATCTCCATGAACGACTTCAGCTCGAAGGCGAGCTGCGGCACGTCGACGTCGCCGCGCAGGTCACCGGCGGCGACGGCCTCCTCCAGCACGCCGTGGATGTAGGCGACCCACTCCGTGCGGGCCCGGGCGACCGCCTCGTGGACCGGGCCACTGCGGGCGCCGAACTCCGCGGCGACCACCGAGAAGAAGCACCCGCCGGGGAACACCCGCGACCGCGAGTACGCCAGAAAGCCCTCGCACAGCCGCCGCACGCGCTCGATGCCGGGCGGGATCCGTTCGGCCGGCCGGATGGTGTGCTCCACGAAGACGGCCTTGGCGGCGCGCAGGGTCGCGAGCTGCATCTGCTCCTTGGACCCGAAGAGGGCGAACACGCCGCTCTTGCTGAGCCCCAGCTCGGTCGCGACGCGGCCGATCGACAGGCCCTCCAGGCCCTCGACGGAGGCGATGGCCATGGTCCGGCCCAGCACGAGCCGGCGGGTCTGATTGCCCCGCTCCACCCGACCGTCCGTCCGCGCTCCGGCCACGTCGTCGCCCTTCCGCCAGAAGATCCCCATGCTACTGGCTCCCCGTGGCCGGGAACCCGCCCGCGCCGGCGCCCGGTCAGCGCAGGCGGCCCGCGCGCGCCAGGTCGTCGAAGACGGCGTGGTCCACGGGCGCCGTCCGGTGCCGGTCGGCCAGCGACAGCCAGGCGATCTCCTCGATCTCGCCGCTGGCGACCGGCGTTCCCCGGTGCCGCGCCGTGTAGCAGGCCATCCGCACCAGCGTGCCCTCCGGGTGCCCGTCGGCCTGCGCGGTGTACGTGCCCAGGTGCGCCACCGTGTCCGGGACCAGCGTCACGGCCAGCTCCTCCCGCACCTCCCGCAGCAGGACCTCCACGTCGCTCTCGCCCGCGTTCCGCTTGCCGCCCGGGATGTAGAACAGGCTTCTGCCCCGGGAGCGCGCGGCGAGGATCCGCCCGCCCTCCAGATGCACCCACGCCACCGTGTCGATGAGCCCCGTCACTGCCCCGCGTCCCTCCCGAGCCGCCCGTCGCGGGGGTGACCTCTCGCCCCCGGATCCGGACGATGATGTCATGGGTGGGGGAGGGCGTGATGGAGAATCCGGAGGATCCCGGCCGGTGGGGCGTGGGCCGTGGCCCGCTGTGGCTGCACCCGGACGACGACCTGGCACCGAACCGGCCGGGCGAGACACTGCACGGCGAGCTGGCCGCCCGCCCGGCGGGCCGGCTGCGGCGCCTGCGGGACAGGCTGCTGCTGCGATCGGCCGCTGCCGACGCGCTGCGCGCCGCCCTGGACGCGGAGGAAGGAGCGGGGGAACGGCTCGACGCGCTCGCCGGCGCGGGCTGGCGGATCCTGCACTCGGTCCCGCTGCCCGGCGAGGCGGACATCTCCCACCTGGCGATCGGCCCGGCGGGCGTGCTGTGCCTCCGCTCGGTGGGGGACCGCGGGGCCCGGCTGGAGGCCGGCGAGGACACGGTGCGGATCAACGGGCGGCGCGCGGAGCCGTACGTGCGCCGCTGCCGCCGCGCCGCGCACCGCGCCGCCCACGCCCTCGGCCGGGGCTGCGGATTCCCGGTGCCGGTCCGGCCCGTGCTGGTCTGCGTCGGCGCGGCGAGCGTCGCGGTCTCCCCGGCGCTGCGGGACGTGGAGGTGCTGCGGGAGACCGACCTGGACGGCTTGGCCGGGCGCGGCGGGGTCCTCAAGCCGGACACCGTGGAGGCCGTCTACGCCGTCGCCCGGGACCGCCGCACCTGGCGGTGGGCCTGACCCGGTCGCGGGCCGCCCGCCGGCCGCCGCGCGCCGGACCGTCAGCGCACCGACGGCCTGATCACGGGCGGCGGCTCCGGCGGGAACACGCAGAACTCGTTGCCCTCCGGATCGGCCAGGACGTCCCACTCGATCTCGTCGTCCCGGCCGCGCAGCAGGGTCGCGCCCAGCGCCAGCAGCTCCTCGGTGTCGCCCCGGACGTCGAGGTGCATCCGGTTCTTCACGGTCTTCGGCTCGGGCACCGGATTGACCCAGATCAGCGGCCCGAGACCGCCCGGGTCGTGGATCGGCACCGGCCAGTGGGCGGGGATCTCCTCGTCCGGGAGCCGGTGCCGGCGTTCGTATCCGAGCGCCGCGCACCACCAGTCGGCGAGCGCCTGGTGATCGTTGGCGTCCAGCGCGAGGTCCTTGAAACGTGCGGGCATGGCGGGAGCCTAATGCCGGGACCCCGTCCCGGGCCGGTGGGCGGCGCCGAGGACGTGGAAGGAGACCGGAGTGGGGAGGGCCGGGAAGCGGAACCGTACGGGTTCCGGCACGGCGAACCCGGCCCGTCGCAGTGCCGCCGGCGTGTCGCGGCCGGTGTGGCAGCCGCCCATCAGCCGGGGCCACACGGTGGCGTCCAGCGCCCGCTGCACCAGCCGCAGGCCGGGCGAGGGCGCGCGGACGTGCTCCAGGTACCGCAGCTCGCCGCCGGGCCGCAGCACCCGGTACGCCTCGCCGAGCGCCGCCCCGGGGTCGTCGACCGAGCACAGCACCAGACAGGCCACCGCGGCGTCGAACGAGGCGTCGCCCGCGGGCAGCCGCCGGGCCAGGCCGTCGACCACCTCCACCGGTACCGGCGCCGTGGCGGCCCGCAGCCGGGCGAGGCGGCGCAGCAGCGGCTCCGGCTCGATCGCGAGCACCCCGGTGACCCCGGCCGGGTAGTGCGCGAAGTTCCGCCCGTCGCCCGCGCCGATCTCGATCACCCGGCCGGACAGCCCGGCCAGCAGGGCCGCCCGCCGGGCCGCCAGGCCGCGCCGGTCGACCAGCGGGCCGGCCCGCGCGTAGAGGCGGGCGAAGAGCGGGTGGTCCACCGATCCGCCGGTCATGGCCGCGCCCGCCCCGCTCAGTCCGCCACGCCGGACTGGGCCGTCACCTGCTCCGGCCGGATCCGCACCAGCAGCTCGCCCGGGACGCCGTTGCGCGCGCCGTACTCCTCGGCGCGGTCCCGGCCCATGTACCGGGCGGCGATCCGGGTGGCCCAGATCCGCAGTGCCTGGGGGTCCTCGCTCAGCGTCGCCCGCCCCCGGACGGCCACGAAGGCGTACGGCGGCCGGTCGTCGTCCACGCAGAGCGCGGCCCGGCCGTCCCGGGCCAGGTTCCGCCCCTTCACACTGGTCGCCCCCGTGGTGAAGACGATGTCGTCCCCGTCGAGCACGAACCAGACGGGGGCCACGTGCGGCCCGCCGTCCGCCCGTACGGTCGACAGCTTGCCCGTCCTGGTGCCCGCCGCGAGAAACGCCCGCCACTCGTCCGCCGTCATCGTGCGCGCCATGGGCTCATCCTCTCCCCGGGCCGTCCCCGTGGCCGGGCCAGCGCGCCGGAATCCCGTGCGGGTGCGCCGACGCCAGCAGCCGCTCCGGCTCGTTCCCGGCGCGGACGGACAGCCAGAAGCCGTGCCGGCCGGACACCTCGCGCGGCTCGAAGGAGATCGCGGCGAACCGCGCCTCCGGCGTGGCCGAGGCGGCCAGCCGGTCGATCTCCCGCTCCACCCCGGCCCACTCCGGTGCCGGTACGTACTGCCGCATGACGGAGTGCCAGACCACGGTGAGCGTCCCGGGCTCCAGCCGCACCTCGGACAGGAACTCCACCGACCCGGACGCCTCGATCGTCGCCGGCACCTTGGCAGCGACGCGCAGCGCGCCGTCGAGCCGCTCCATCCGCTCGGACTGATCGGGCCAGACGTACGCCCGCAGCGCCAGCGAACCGTCCGCGGACAGCGGGTCGATGGGGGACGGGTCGCAGCCGCGCCGCTCCACGATCCGCAGCGCCTGGTGCCGGGCCGCGCCCGCGCGCAGCCAGTCCGGCACCGGCCCCGCCCAGGCGTCGGCGAGCCGCACCGAGGAGTCCGGCGGGCCCCAGGCGAAGTCCCCCGCCGTGTAACGGAACTGCTCCGCCCGCAGGTTGAGGCCCGCGCTCGACCCGAGTTCGAAGAGGCGCACGGGCAGCTGGGCGGTGGGCACGGTGTCCAGCAGACCGGACAGCAGCAGGTTGGAGCGGCCCACCTCGTTGGTCTGCGGCGGACGGGTCAGCCAGTCGCGGATCCACTCCGGCTCGTCCGCCACGGCCGCGCGGAACGCGGGCCAGGCGGCGTCCGGGTCCTCGGGGTCGAAGGAACCGCCGGTGCTGGGGTAGTGGGCGGCGAGCGCGGGGGCCCGGCCGGTCAGCGCGAGGGCGTGGACGGCGCCCATGAAACGCAGCGGCAGCGCGTCGTCCGCGGAGGTGTCCTCGTGCCCCGCCACCGCCGCGGCGCACGGCCCACCGTCGCGGATGTCCCCTGCCGCCCGGGCCAGCAGCGCCGCGTAGAGCGGCGAGCCGAGCCGGACGCAGGCCCCGGCCTGCTGGACGAAGACCTGGGCAACATGTTCACGGGGCATTAGTACTCCTCACTAATGACTGCCCAAGATCATGGGGCCCGGCGGCGCCGGAGGGGAAGCCCCGCCGGCCGATTGCGCCCCATCGAGATCGAACCGCGTCCGCAATCCGTGCCCGGTTTAGCGATGATCATGACAGGTTGGCCTGGTGGATCGTTGTCCGGACCCGGCCGGGCGCCCGCCCGCCCCGTCGTCGCCGGGCGGCGGACCGGAGCCACGCCGCGACCGGCATATGACAAGACGTCATGACATGATGATGTTCGCACCCGTCCCCGGCGTCCCCAGGAGCCCCCGGTGAACTACGCAGCCGCCGCCGAGCGTTACGACACCATGCAGTATCGCCGCTGCGGGCACAGCGGCGTCCTGCTCCCGGCCGTGTCGCTCGGCCTGTGGCACAACTTCGGGGACACCACCCCGCCGGCCACCCAGCGCGCGGTGCTGCGCCGGGCGTTCGACCGGGGCGTCACGCACTTCGACCTCGCCAACAACTACGGGCCGCCGTACGGCTCCGCCGAGGCCAACTTCGGGACCCACCTCGCCCGGGACCTCCGCCCCTACCGGGACGAGCTGTTCATCGCCACCAAGGCCGGGTACGACATGTGGCCCGGCCCCTACGGCGAGTTCGGCTCCCGCAAGTATCTGCTCGCCAGCCTCGACCAGTCACTGCGCCGGATGGGGCTGGAGTACGTCGACGTCTTCTACTCCCACCGCTTCGACCCCGACACGCCGCTGGAGGAGACGCTCGGCGCCCTCGACACCGCCGTCCGCCAGGGCAAGGCGCTCTACGCCGGCATCTCCAACTACCCGGCCGAGCAGCACCGCCGCGCCGTGGACATCCTGCGCGGCCTCGGCACCCCGCTGCTGATCCACCAGGCCCCGTACAGCATCCTCAACCGCGGCGTCGAGGAAGGCGTCCTCGACGCGGTGGGCGGGACCGGCACCGGCCTCATCGCCTTCTCGCCCCTCGCCCAGGGACTGCTCACCGACCGCTATCTCTCCGGCGAGGTGCCCGCCGGCTCCCGAATGGCCCTGGATCACTTCCTCCGGCGCGAGGCGCTCAGCGAGGACGTCCTCGGCCTGCTCCGCGCGCTCAACGAGATCGCCGCGCGGCGCGGGCAGTCCCTCGCCCAGCTCGCGCTGTCCTGGGTGCTGCGCGACCCGCGCGTGGTCTCCGTCCTCGTCGGCGCCTCCAGCGTCGACCAGCTCGACCAGAACCTGGCCGCCCTCGCCGCCGAGCCGCTCTCCCCGGAGGACCTCGCCGAGATTGACCGGCTGACGTCGGCGGCCGTCACGGGCTGACGGCCGCCGACGGCTCCCGCGGTCCGGGGGCACCCGCCGCCCGCGCCACCGGGCCGTCGCCGCCCCGCCCGGACGGCACCCCGCCGAACGAGGTCAGCGCCACCCCGCCGATCAGCAGCACGGCCGCCGCCCACCGCGCCGCCGACACCCCCTCGCCCAGCAGCAGCGCCGCCGAGGACACCCCGAAGACCGGCACCAGCAGGGAGAACGGCGCCACCAGCGACGCGTGGTAACGCCGCAGCAGGAAACCCCAGGCGCCGAAGCCGAACAGCGTGGCGCCCCCCCGACATAGGCGATGGCGCCCAGCCCGGTCCAGTCCAGACCCCGCAGCGCCGCCCAGTCGGCCCGTGGCCCCTCGACGGCCAGGGACAGCGCGGCCAGCGGCAGCACCGGCACCAGACTGACCCACACCATGAAGCCCAGCGCGTCGCCCGGCGCGGCCCGGCGCGTCAGCACGTTGGACACCCCCCAGAACAGCGCGGCGGCGACGACCAGCCCGAAGCCGAGCACCGGCCCCGAGGCGCCCTCGTCGGCGGCGGCCACCCCGATCCCCGCCAGCGCCACGCCCATGCCCAGCACCCGGCGCGGGCCCGGCCGCTCGCCCAGCACCAGCGCCGCGAGCAGCGCGGTGAACACCGCCTGGCTCTGGAGCACCAGCGAGGACAGCCCGGCCGGCATGCCCGCCGCCATGCCGAGGAACAGCAGGCCGAACTTGGCCGTGCCCAGCGTCAGCCCCACCGCGACGATCCACCGCCAGGCCACCGCGGGCCGGGGTACCAGGAAGACGGCGGGGACCGCGGCCACCAGGAAGCGGAGCGCGGAGAACAGCAGCGGCGGGAAGCGGTCGAGGCCGACCTCGATGACGACGAAGTTGACCCCCAGACGGCGGCGACGAGGACGGCGAGAGCGATGTGGACCGGGCGCATGGACCGAGCATGTCGCCCGGCACGGTGAAGCACCAGCGAGTCCTTCTTCACCCGATTGTTCAGCGTTGCTGAGAAGTTCAGTCGGTGGGGTCGGTCAGCTCCACCGCCCGCAGCACGGCACCCAGCGCCAGATGCCCGTCCCGCGGGTGCGCGGCGGCCACGTCGAGCGCGGTGTCGGCCAGCTTGATGGCGTGCGCGTCGCCGTGCACCGCCGCCCGGTCGAACAGCTCCTCCGCCGTGGCCCCGCCACCGGCGGCGGGTGGCCGCGGCCCGCCGGCCGGGGCGTAGGAGGCGACCACGCCCGCGCTCGCCGCCCACGCGGCGGCCAGGCTCGCCGGCCACAGCCCGGGCGGCAGCGCGGGCAGCGCGCGCAGCACGGCGTTGGGCGCGGTCGCCGCGTGCACCAGCATCACCGGCTCGCCGTGCGCGTGCGTCGCGTAGTACCCGGTCGCGGCGCGCACCAGCCGGTCCAGCCGCTCGCGGGCCGCCTCCGGGGCCGTCCCGTCGTCCGGCGCCGCCCAGGCGGGAAGCGTGGTGATCTGCGCCAGCCGGTGGGTGATGCCGCCCGAGGGGTCCGGCACCGGCGGGACCGCGCGCAGCGCGTCCCGGGCGTCGGCCGGGGCGGGGGCCGGGACGATGCCGTCCGGCAGTGGCTGGTGACGGGCCGCCCAGTAGCCGAGGCCGTGCGCCAGCTCCGCGATCCGCGGCGCCGTCTCGTCCCCGGCCAGCAGGGTCCGCACCGCGTGCCCGACCCGGATCACCGGATGCGTGGCCCCGGCGGCGATCCCCGGGAGCAGCCGGGGCCACCACTCGGCCAGCACCGCGCGCCAGGGCCGCTCGCCCAGCCGCTCCCCGAAGTACGCCGTCCAGTCCCCGAGGTACCGGGCGTCGCCCAGCGCCTCCCGCCAGTTCTCCTGAGTGATCCGTCCGTACGGCGCGGGCCGCTCCTCCAGCCGCACCCGGTACCCGTCCAGCCAGCGGTGCACCCTTGCCCCCTGCCCGTGGCGGACCATGGCCTCCACGGCCATGGGAGCGTGATTGCTGAGCCAGCCCCTGAACTCGGGACCCGTGGCGTGCAGCCGGACCAGTGCCTCGTCGAGCGTGCCGTCGTCATCGCGCATGCCCACGACGCTAGGCGCCCCGGACCCCCTTCCGGAACGGCCTTCGGACGGGACCTCCCGGGCCCGGTCGCCCTAGGTCTCGGCCGGCTCACCGGACGACACCGTTCCCCGCGTACTTCGGCAGGCCCCTGACCCGGAACAGCTTCCGCCGGCTCGCGTCGCACAACGACTCGACGGCGTCGCACCAGACGTCCAGATCGGGGTTCGCGCTCAGTTCGTCGGAGCGTGCCGTGGCCCGGCGGGAGGCCCTCTCCCAGTTCTTGGGGTCCCGCAACGACCTCAGGGCGTGGATCCACGCGTTCAGGTCGTCGCGGTAGGCGAAGATCCCCGCCTTGCCGAGGGATTCGACCAGCCCGGGGGTGGGGTGGGCGATCACCGGGATGCCGGACGCGAACGCCTCCACCGCCACCCGCCCCCAGGACTCGTAGAGGCTGGGCATGAGCATCACCCGCGACCGGCCGTAGACCTTCGTGCGCATCTGGTCGCCGGTCACGCCGTCGATGATCTCGCAGTTGGGCAGCCGGGTCGGCGGCGGGACCTGGGCTCCGTAGGCGCCGCGGACGCCCAGGAACGTCCACTCGGGCGTCCACGCGGCGATCTGCCAGAAGATGTCGCCGCCCTTGTCGGGGTTGAGGTTCACCAGGGTCGCGCAGTCGCCCGGATCGGTGCGGTAGTCCTCCGCGATCACGGGCGGGCGGACGACGATCGTGCGGCCGGGCAGGAACTCGCGGGGGTAGCGCGCGTAGTAGATCTCGCCGTCCCGCCGGATCCATTCGCTGTTGTAGACGACGAGATCGGCCCCGGCCGCGTTGTGGAAGCTGGTGGCGAAGTTGTCGTGGCAGAGCACGACCACGGGGATCCGGCGGGCCCGGGCGAGACCCGACACCAGGGGAACGTTCTCGAAGTGCGAGAGGAGCACGTCGGCGCGCTGGGCCACGGCGGCGAAATCGCCGCCCTCCTGGTACGGGACGACCCGCACGCCGTCGATGTCGTAACTCTTCTTGATGCTGCCGGGATGCGACAGCCAGACCGTCACCCGATGGCCGCGTGCACTCAGGGGACGAAGCATCGAGTGGAGCATCCACTCGGATCCGGCGTTGTGGGCCGGGGGATATCCGTACACCCGGGCCGCGATGGACATGCTCCGCGACGTCGTGCGCGCGGTGGCCGGCGGAAGCTTGGGCGGGCGAGGCGTCACCGTATGTGTGTCCCTCCGGACGAGGACGAGGACGAGGGGTGGACGGGGCCGCGGAGGCCGTCGCGGGACCCCGCCCGCAGGGGCGCCTGCGGGCGGGGCGTCTCTCGTGACGGCCTTCCGGTGGGGAAGGCCCCGGTGGTCAGCCGGCCGGATCAGGAGCCCACGACGTGGATGCGGGTGGACCCCGACGAGGCGTCGGCGATGCGGAAGCCCAGCTCCGTGTCCGCGGGATGCGGGGCGTTACCGGAGGCTTTCACGGCGACCCATATCGCGGACGTCGAACCCTTACCGGACAGGGCCAGGTCGACGTTCTCGAAGGTGAGGGTCTGCCCGTCCGGGGACAGGCTCCCGGCGTAGGTGCTGCCGCCGAACACGGTGAGCTGGTACCCGGGGTTGCCCTCGGGGACGAACTGCAGCCCCCTTCCCCGGGGGAGCGTCACCTGGACGTCCTGCGGGGGGACCGCGCCGTCGTCCTCGGCCCGCACGTGCACACCGGGGTAACGGGTTTCGCCGGCGAGCGTCAGCGTGACGTCCGGCGGCCCACCGGGCGACACCGAGAACCGGGCGGACGCCCGTCGGCATTCCACGGCCGTCAGCAGGGGCCCGGTGTTCCCCCTCGCCTGGCAGGAGAAATTGAGCCTCGCACGGTGTTCCGTGGCCCTGAAGGTGAAGCTGTAGTCCTTCCAGTCGGCCTTCAGCCGGCCGTACAACTGGCGTTGATTGTCGTAATCGCTGGTTCCCTGGAACGGTTCCCCGGTCTGGAAGAACAGGCTGCGGTCGGCGTACTCCTCGCTTCCGTCCACACTGACCGCGACCCCCATCAGAGGCCAGTCCTGATGGGCTCCGTGGCTCTCCGAGGTATTCGTGCCCAGCCTGAACTTCACGACGTACGCGGCGCCCTCCTCCGTGGCGAATTCCTGGCTGATGGTGCCGGTGCCGTCGCCGAAGTTGATGCCGTGTAAGTGCAGGGCGTTGCCCTCGCCGCCCGCCAGATCCGCCTGATTTCCGTTCCAGACGTTGAATGCCTTGCCCGTCTTCCGGTCGCGCGGGAGGCAGGTCACCGTCCAGTGATCTATGCGGAGGTTGTCATTCTCCGCGATGAACTTGTGGCCGCCCTGCCAGTTCTTGCCACCGCCTCCCCAGTCGCTGTTGAACCCTTGGGGGCTGTAGTCCAGGAATCGGCCGTTCTCGATGAGGTTCGGGTTGCCGCTGTCCTTCGCCGCTACGGTGGTGCGGGCCAGGGGCAAGATGTCTGTCATTACCGCTGCTCCTTCGCGGATGGATGGGGAAAATGTGCTGCCCGGATCACGGGCGGGGTGGAGTCGATCAGGGAGTTGTCGGTGAGTGACTCCTCCTTTTCCTTTCCCGGTGGCCTGCGTGTGGCCGCCAGGCGGCGTCACCCGGCTCCCGGATCCACGTGGATGGGGGTCGAGCCCGAGGGGCGGTCGCCCACGCAGAAGGTGAGGGTGATGGGGTCTTCCGATGCCGGGGCGGTGTCGGAGGCTTTCACCGCGACCCAGGCGAGGGACGTGGACCCCTTGCCGGACAGGGCCGGGTCGACCCCCTGAAAGGTGAGGCCCTGTCCGTCCGACGACAGAGTCCCGCGGTAGGTCTTCTCCACCTGCCGGGCGTCCCGCACGGTCAGCAAGCAGCCGGTTCCGCCCTCGGCGGCGAATCGCAGCCCCCTTCCCCGGGGGAGCGCCACATAGACATCCTGCGGCGCGACCGTCCCGTCGTCATCGGCCCGCAGCCGCACACCGGGGTAGCCGGTTCCGCCGGCGGGTTTCAGGATCACGTCCGGCGGCCCGCCGGGCGCCACCGAGAACGGGATGTGATCCACGACGCGGATCGTGGTGGAACCCGACGTCCGGTCGCCCACGCAGAAGAGCAGGTGCGTGCTTCCCGGCCGGGCGGTGTCGGAGGCTTTCACCGCGACCCAGGCCGTCGCCGTCGATCCCTTTCCGGACAGGGCCAGGTCGACATTCTCGAACGTGAGGGCCTGTCCGTCCGACGACAGGATCCCGCGGTGGGTTTTCTCCGTCCCCCGGCTGTCCCGCACGGTCAGCAGGTAGTCGCTTCCGCCCTCGGCGGCGAATCGCAGCCTCTTTCCCCGGGGGAGCGCCACGTAGACGTCCTGCGGCAATACCGTGCCGTCCGCGTCCGCCTGTTTCACCCGCACGCCCGGGTAGCCGGTCGCACCGTCCGGCGCGAGCGCCACATCGGGTGGCCCGCCCGGGGACACCGAGAATTCCACGGCGACCCGGATATCAGCAGACGGTCCGCCGGCCTCGGTCACCGGAGCCTGTTCGGCGGCGCGCATGCTTTCGAGATCAATCACAGCAGTTGTCCTTCCACTGAAGACACCAGGAAATTTCGCGGGCGCGGTCCTGCGGCGGGCGTCGTGGAAACTGTGGCGACCGCGCGGATCAGATGGACGGAATGGGGCCGAAACGCACCGGGCAATGCGCCCGGGGCGGGCGACAAGCTCACGACCGGGGTTGTCCCACGGGCCGGCTGTCAGTCGCGTCGTCGCGGTCTCTCCCGTGTCCGCACGTCCACCTGCCTGACTCGCGCATAAACGCGATAAAGGTCGATGATATGACTTTCGCTGTGCCCTCGTAAGGCTGCCCCGATTCCCGGCTTCGGTGAAAGGGGGTCTTTGCTTATGCGTACGTTCCCTGCCATGGCGATAGCCCACCGTTCCCGCATCGGTCGACGCACACGTCGCACCCGCACCAGGAGACCTCCGTCTCACCTTCCCCCTCGCCCCACGGCACACCTCGACCCCCTCCGTCACACCGGAACCTCCTGCCGAAGGGGTCACAATGGCCGGAAGCCGTTCGCCGGACGGCGGGACCGCGCCCGGTACGGTGATCCGGACCCGCGGGACGACGATGCTGAGGAGGGGCGGGATGACGGAGCTCCGGGTGGCCGCGGAGGTGTGCGAGGCGTTCCCGGACCTGGCGGTCGCCGCCGTGGTCGCGGAGGGCGTCCGGGGTGAGGAGCCCTGGCCGGAGACCGAACGGCTGCTGGCCGCGCTGGAGGCCGACGCCGCCGCCGGGGCCTGGGCGGCGCCCGACGAGACCGACCCGCTGCTCGCCTCCTGGCAGACGGTGTACCGCGCCTTCGGCACCAACCCCCGCCGGTTCCGGCCCAGCATGGACGCCCTCGCCCGGCGGCTGGCCAAGTCCGCCCGCCTGCCCCGCATCGGCGCGGCCGTCGACACCTACAACGTCGTCTCCGCGACCCACCACGTCCCGGCGGGCGCGTTCGACCTCGCCGCCGTCCGGGGCGACATCACCCTGCGGTTCGCCGCGCCGGGCGACACGTTCACCCCGCTCGGCGAGCCGGACACCGCCGAGGAGGCCCGGCCCGGCGAGGTCGTCTACGCCGACGCCGGGGGCGTCCTCACCCGGCACTGGAACCACCGCGACAGCGACCGCACCAAGGTCACGCCCGGCTCGCGGGACATCGTCTTCCTCCTGGAGGCGGTCGACCCCGACACCGGCCGCAAGGTCCTGGAGCAGGCCGCCGACCGGCTCGCCGAGCTGCTCGGACCGCGCTGCGCCCGCCTCGGCCGCCACCTCCTCACCCCCGGGCAGCCCGCCGCGCGGCTCCGCTGACCCGCTACGGCTGCCGCCCCAGCAGCGCCACCAGCCGGTCCTGTGCCGGGGCCGAATCCGCGACCCGCACCGGCGGGCCGAAGAGGCCGGTATCCTGCCAGCCGTCGATCTGCGAGGCGGCGAACCCCAGTTCGGCCTCGACCAGCTCGCCGTCCAGCCCGTCGTCCGCGCCGATCCCGTGGGCCAGATCCCAGGCGTGGACGGTGAGATCCAGCGTCATCTGCCGCAGATACTCCGTCGCCGGGGTCAGCCCCGAGCTGGTGTGCACCGGCGCGTCCAGCGCGCCCGGGCGGTGGAACGCGCCGCGCGAGGCCGCCGCCGCGGCGGCCCAGGCGCCCGCCGGGTCATCGCCCAGCACGTCGCCGTCGAACCGGTCGCCCACCTCGTCCAGCGACGCCCCGCGCAGCAGCCACGGCGCCCAGAGCTGTTCCCCGGTGACGTGGCCCACCAGATCCCGCACCGACCACTCGGTACAGGGCGTCGGCGCCTCCCACTGGTCGTCCCGCACCTGCCGCACCCGCCGGCCGAACTCGTCCATCGCGCGGTCGAAGCTGTCGAGAAGATCCATACGGCATCCCACCAAATCCCTCGAAACCGGCTGTACCGGCTACATATGGGTCAGAACCACCTCCAGCGTACGCGGGCCGTGCACGCCCTCGACGCGGGACAGCTCGATGTCGCTGGTCGCCGACGGGCCGGAGATCCAGGTCAGCGGCCGGGTCGGGGCCAGGCGCCCCAGGGCCCGGGAGACCGAGTCGACCACCTGCCCGGGCACCCGCACCACGCAGACGTGGTGGTCGGGCACCAGCGTGACGCGCCGCCGCCCCTGGCCCGGCCCGCCGTCGAGGACGATGGTGCCGGTCTCCGCCACGGCCACCGCGCAGCCGGTGACCACACTGTCGACGGCGTCGAGGTCGTGCGGCGTCTGCCCCGCCGTGTCGGGCACCCGCTCCACCCCGGCGAGCCCGGACAGCCACCCCGGCGGCAGCCCGTCCGGCACCACGACCGAGCGGGCGCCCCGGGCGGCGAGCAGCCGCCCGATCAGTGCGGGCAGGCCCGCGCCGTCCGTGCGGTGCACCACCGCCCGGTAGTCCGCCAGCCGCTCCGCCAGCATCCCCACCGGGTCGGCGGGGGAGAGGCCGCGCAGATAGTCCCGGGGCACCGGGACGTCGGCGGGCGCCTCCCCGGCCGGCACGTCGGCCAGCGCCCGCCGCACCCGGCCCAGCACCTCGTCCCGTCCGCTCATCGCGCGCTCCCCTCGCCGCGCGTGCGCCGCCACCAGTCGCGGAACGACTCGGGCGGGACCGGCGGCAGGTCCCGCGACGCCGTCCACGCCCGGCCCGGACCCGGCAGCCGCCGGGGATGCAGACGGCGGGTGCGCGCGGCCAGCCGCTGACCGGCCCGCAGCGCCCCCGGGTGGTCGAACACCCAGCGGGCCGCGCGCAGGGCGGCCCGCTCGGCGGCATGACCCCGGGCGGGCCGCAGCACCGTCCGGGTGCCGCGCACGGTGACCTCCCCGCCCTGCGCGACGCGCTCCCGCAGGTGGACCAGGACCTCCGGGATGTCGATCGCCACCGGGCAGACCTCGTAGCAGGCCCCGCACAGCGAGGACGCGTACGGCAGCGAGGCGTCCAGGGCGCCGCTGACCCCCCGCAACTGCGGGGTGAGGATCGCCCCGATCGGACCGGGGTACGCCGACCCGTACGCGTGCCCGCCGGCCCGTTCGTACACCGGGCAGACGTTCAGGCACGCCGAGCAGCGGATGCAGCGCAGCGCCTGGCGGCCCACGGTGTCGGCGAGCGCGTCGCTGCGGCCGTTGTCCAGCAGGACCAGGTGGAACGCGCGCGGCCCGTCACCGTCCGTGGTGCCGGTCCACATCGAGGTGTAGGGGTTCATCCGCTCCGCGGTGGACGAACGGGGCAGGAGCTGGAGGAAGATCTCCAGATCCCGCCAGGTCGGCACCACCTTCTCGATGCCGACCACGGAGATCAGCGTCTCGGGCAGGGTCAGGCACATCCGCCCGTTGCCCTCGGACTCGACGACGACCATGGTGCCGGTCTCGGCCACCATGAAGTTGGCCCCGGAGACGCCGACCTTCGCGTCGAGGAACTTGCGGCGCAGGTGCAGCCTCGCCGCCTCGGCCAGGTCGGCCGGGTCGTCGGTGAGGTCCCCGGGCGCCGGACGGCCCCGGTCGCCCATGCGCGCGCGGAAGATGTCGCGGATCTCGCCCCGGTTGCGGTGGATCGCGGGCACCAGGATGTGCGACGGCAGATCGTCGCCCAACTGCACGATCAGCTCGGCCAGATCGGTCTCGTCGGCCCGGATCCCGGCCTCGGCCAGCGCGGCGTTGAGCCCGATCTCCTGCGTCACCATCGACTTGACCTTGACCACCTCCCGCTCGCCGGTCGCCAGCACCAGCCCGGTCACGATCCGGTTGGCCTCCGCCGCGTCGGCCGCCCAGTGGACGTGGCCGCCCGCCGCGGTGACCTCCCGCTCCAGGCGCTCCAGATAGTGGTCGAGATGCCGCAGCGTCCGGTCCTTCACCGCCGCGCCCGCCGCGCGCAGCTCCGCCCAGTCGGGCAGCTCGGCCACCGCGCGGGCGCGCTTGGCGCGGATCGTGTGTGTGGCGTGCCGCAGATTGGCGCGCAGCCGCGCGTCGGCGGTGGCGACCGCCGCCGCCTCGGGGAAGGCGGGCATGCCGAGATAGGTGGGGCCGCTCACCACTGTTCCTCCTCCGTGCTGGCCAGGATCTCCGCGATGTGGACCGGGCGGACCGCCGAACCGAGGCGCGAGAGCGTGCCGCCGATGTGCGTCTGGCACGACGTGTCCACGGTGCAGACCGCCGCCGCGCCGGTGGCGGTGATGCTCCGCGCCTTGTCCACGCCCATGGCCGCCGAGACCGCCGCGTTCTTCACGGCGAACGTCCCGCCGAAGCCGCAGCACTCCTCCGCGCCCGGCAGCTCCACCAGCTCCAGCCCCCGCACCGCCCGCAGCAGGCGGCGCGGCCGGTCGCCCAGCCGCAGCGCGCGCAGGCCGTGGCAGGTCGGATGGTAGGTGACGGTGTGCGGGTAGTACGCGCCGACGTCCGTCACGCCCAGCACGTCCACCAGAAACTCCGTCAGCTCCCGCGTCCGGGGCGCCACCTCCGCCACGGCCGCCGCCAGCCCGCCGCCACGCCCCTCGGCCGCCGCCTTCGCGCCGATCCGGGGGTAGTGGTCCCGCACCATCGCCACGCACGAACCGGACGGCGTCACCACGTGGTCGTAGCCCGCGAAGGCCCGCGCGAACCGGCGCACCAGCGGCTCCGTCTCGTGCCGGTACCCGGTGTTGTACTGCGGCTGCCCGCAGCACGACTGGTCCATCGGGAACTCCACCCGCACGCCCAGCCGCTCCAGCAGCGCGACGACGGCCTGGCCGGTGCGCGGACGGAGCGCGTCGTTGACGCACGTGATGAAGAGCGCGACCCGCATCCCGGGAGTCCTTCCGCCATGGGCGACCGCGCCGCCCCCGGGGGCTCATCGTGCCCCAGCGGGCCGGAGGGGCGCGAGGGTGGCGGGCGCATGTCCCCGATCATGGAGGCATGTCCGACACCTTCACCACACGAGTGATCGACATCGCAACCGGCGCCGAGGAACGCGTGCACGACCTGACGGGGGAGTGCGCCCGGTTCCTCCAGGACGTCGCGTCCGGCCGGGACGGTCTGCTGAATGTCTTCGTGCCGCACGCCACGTCGTGTGTCTTGAAACCAACCTCAGTAGACGCAGGCAGCGGCCCCTAGGCAGGAAGCGCCGGGGCCCTGCGGTTGGTGAGGCCCCACAGTGAGTACGACGATCCTCGACACAGCGACGCGTGGAACGGCCAACGTTCCGGGAGTAGACCTCTCGCAGTTCTGGGACGACGTCACCGGGTGTAGCCCGGAGAAGCTGGCGGACTTGTATGTCCGCCGCTCGAAGCCGTCGGAAGACATAGCCACTCTGACAAAGCACGCGTGGGACATGGTCGCGGAGGCCCACCGGGAGGGCCTGAAGGTGCGGGCCGTCTGGTGGGAACAGAAGTCGGCGTTCAAGGCGCACGTCCGGCGTGCGGAGCTGGACCGAGGGCGCGGTTCTTGACGGCCACGCCAAGACCCTGTACGTCCGCAAGCTCGACCATTTCGACCGGCGGAGCATGGGAACAGTCGGCAGCATGCTCGACGCACTGAGCCAGCGTCGAGCGCGCCTCCGGGTCGTCAAGGAGGGCCTGGACAGCAGCGTGGCCGGCCACCTAATCATCTTTGCTGTCCTGGCCGAGCGTGCCAGGGACGAGGCGAACGACATCGCATGGCGCACTCAAGAGGGGAAGGCGGCCCACAAGGCAAAAGGGGAGTGGCAAGGGGGAGTGCTTGCTTGCGGTGTCGAAGCCGACGACAGCCTGATGAGTATCCGGTGGCGCGGACGATGATCGCGGAGCCCCTTCTGGAGGGGAAATCGGCCCGGTCGGTTGCCTCTTCCCTGAATAAGGCTGGTCGACGGCGAGGCCGTTAGGGACTCCCGGATGAACCGACCTGAGAACGGCCCCGCTGGCCTAGCTAGGGCCGAATCGTCTCATGGCATTCGCTGGGGCCGGATCGCTTCACGCCATGCCTGATGCCTGGTCTCAGTGAGATCGATCGAGTACGCCAGTCTTCCCGACTCGTGCCGCCATCGGCCGCGCCCCCTCTCGTGGTCGGGGGCCGGGAATGGGCCGAACAGGTCGATGAGTCCCAGCGCTAGGGCTGCGTCCACGGTGGACTTCCGAAAGGCACGGACGAACCCGGGGTCCGTACACGTACGCCGTATCTCAACTCAGCGGCCCAGCAACCACGTCAGGAGCCCGGAGGCCGTAGCCGCCGCTATGGCTGCGAACAGTCGTGCGGGGAAGTGTTGGAGCGTCATGCGAAAGCCCCCAACGTGCAGTTGAAAGTACGGGCGGTCCCGGGCGTCGGACATCTCGATCCGTCCCTGTGTTGAGTCGGTTTCGGGGTGGAGCGGTGCGCGCGAGGCCAGTTCAGCAGGCCGGAGGGTTGGCCCGCAACTTGCCGGCCTTCGATCCTAGCCAAAACGGCCGTTTTGGCGGGCTGTTGCGGTCCCCCGTAGGGAAGTTCGCCTTGCTTTCTGGGGGTCGTAACGCGTCCTGACCTGCGCCTGCTCTTCGAATCCAAGGCGGGCTGAGCTGGAGTCTCTCGATCGAGGAGCTTCGGTTTGTGACGTAACTCACGTCGTTGTCTTTGATTCAAAGGCGTCGCTCAGCGCCGGGTAGGCGAAGGGCGTTTGTGGCCTGGGAAGCAAGCGACCGGGCGTCACGCCTGCCGTCGAAGTGGCCTGCCATCCGGGCCTCCGTGCTCAAGCGTGACGGCTACCGGTGCGTGGCGACGATGGCCACGGGGGAGCGCTGCCCGGAGGCGGGGACGGACGTGGACCACATCGTCCGTGGCGACAACCACGACCCGAGCAACTTGCAGACGCTCTTCTGGTGGTACCACCGCAGGAAGACGGCCCGTGAAGCAGTGCAGGCCCGGCGGGCGGTCCGGCGGCCGTCTCGGACGCGGAGCGAGCGCCCGCACCCGGGGGCCCTGTGAACCCGCCGGTCCCCCGGTACGCAGCGACCCCGGGGCCCTGGTGGACGACAAGGAGGTGAATGCATGAGCTTTCAGGAGGTCCGCCAGATCCACGCGGAGGTGACCGGCCGAGCCGGACGCGTCCGCGCATGGAGCACCGAGAGTGAACCCGGCCTCATCTCCCTGGCCGTCCCCGGCGACCGGGCACAGCTCGCACCCGAGGACGCGCGGGCCCTGGCCGCGTGGCTGGAGGAACGGGCCGTGGAAGAGGAGCACCGTCCGCTCCGCCTGCGTCCCCCGGCCGAAGACCGCCCCTGGGACGTGCACGGATGACGACCGAATACCCCTGCGACTGCGACGGCACCACCACACTGCGGATCAGCCCGGACCCTGACGGCTACGTCCGCGTGGAGCTTTGGGTGAACGGCCGGTTCGACGGGGAAGTGTTCCTCGCTCCGGCCTCCGCCCGCGAAGCGGCACGGGCCCTCACGCTCACCTCCTTGGAGGCCGAAGCAGACGAGCCGGACGGCCGCGCGCCGAAGAGGCCAGCGCCCACCCCACCCCCGCCGGAAGCGGCCCAGCCGGAGCTTGAGATCCCGGCCGGGTTCTACCGGCGGGCGCTCGCCATCCACGTCGCGCGCCAGTTCCTTGCAGGAATGGGCGTGGGCGCTGGACTCGGTGACGTTCTCCGGCTGGCCCGGTTTCTGGACGCCGGATGAGCGCGGACGGATACCGGGAAACCCTCCTGCGGCCGCATGGCGTGGAACGAATCATCCGGACCGACCGGGAGGCCGGACGGACAGGCAGTTGGAAGCGGCTCACTACAAGGCAGTGAAGGCAGCGCTGGAGTCGGCCCGGCTGGCAGCGGCGGAGGCGACCGTGGCGGAGCGCCTGGCCAAGATCGACGAGCATGCCATGCGGTTGCGGTGGTATCGCTACTTCACCAGGGGACGTCAAGGGCCGTTGCCGGAGCCGGATCGGCTCGATGTGAGGAAATGATCAGGAGTCAGCTCGAAAGCGAGCGAGAGGCCGTAGAGAAGTGGGGGAAGAAGATGCTCGGCAGAACACGGGTGCGGAGCTACCCGTACCAGGACGCGCGGAAGCTGGCGCGGCCGTACCCAGCGGTCAGGTACACCTACCCCGACGTGCCGGACAGCGTGAGAGAGGTCAAGGTGGAGTGAACGGCAGAACGATGCCGGCAGTGGGCCCCGGACCTGGTCAGCGATGGCCAGGCCGGGGCCTTTTCTCATCCCTGAAGGCGCACCCCAAGCACCTTGATGTGCGTCTGCCGGTGTCCCCGCCGTACGGCCGAGGCACTGGGCGGTGTGCCCGAGAGGGAAGAAAGGCTCGCCTGGCTCGTCGTCGTCAGCGGCGGTACCGTTCCAGGGGCCACTACGAACAGCCGGAGTTCTCATGCCCCAGCACCCGGAAGAACACATCGGTACTCGGGTACGGATCGCACGCAACGCGGCCGGGCTGACGCAAGCCGAGATGGGCGGACTGCTCGGCCGCTCGGAGCATTGGGTGCAGGACGTTGAAGCCGGACGGCTCGCCCTGGACAGGTACTCACTGATCGCTGCGATCGCGGACGTGTGCGATGTCGATGTTGTCTGGTTGCTCGGCCAGCCATACCGGCTCCAGCACGGCGCCGGTTCACTGGCTCACATGTACGTCCCTGCCCTGCGAACCGGGCTGCGCCGCGCAGGGCTGATCCTGTCCGGGCACCCGGGCCTCAGCCCGCAGTCGACCAGCATGGACTATGCCGTCCTGCGGGAGCGCGCCAAGAGTGCCAACGGGGCGAGGCAATCCGCAGACCTGCCCAAGGTCGCCGGCATCCTGCCGGCCTTGGTGGAAGACCTGAATGCTGCCCTCTTGCTGGACCAAGGGACCCGGCGGGAAGAGGCGTTGAGGCTGCTGGTCGACTCCGCACGGACGGCGCGGATGTGTTTGAACCAGTTGGGTTACCCCGATCTGGCGTGGTCTGCTGCGGAAGTCGCGGCAGGGGCGGCCACTCAGCTTGGAGACCCGCTGACCAAAGCCGCGGTTGCCTGGGACCGGTGCGGCGCGTTGCTGCACCAAGCCTCACTTTCGGAGGCCCTGGCGGTCGCTGACGCAGCGCTGCGTGACCTCGAGACTCTTGCCTCCAGCAATGGCGCGCCCGAGGCCGCCATCAGCATGCGAGGCGCGCTCATGCTGCGAGGCGCTGTCGCGCTGGCACGAAGCTACCGCGCGGACGATGCGTGGGCTCGGATCACCGCCGCCTTGGAGGACGCGGACCGCCTCGGCCCCGAGTGGTACGACGTGGATGGCCAGACCGTCTTCGGCCGGGGCACCGTCGCGGTTCACGCCGCGGAAGTCGGTGTGGAAGTGAAGCAGCCGGACCAGGGACTGTCTAAGGTTCCCGAGGCGAACATCAGTTCCGTCCCGAGCAAGGAACGGCGTACGCATTACGAGATCGACAAGGCGCGGGCCCTCAAACAGATGGGGCGTCACGCGGCGTCCGTCGCCACGCTGAAGAAGGCAGCTCAGGGCGCCCCCTACTACGTGCACGCCGATCCCATGGCGAGGGCGCTGGTAGCAGACCTGGCGAGGCTGGGAGTGCCCACACAGGCAGCGTCTCTCTCGTCGCTGGTAAGGGCCATGGAACTGGTCCGCTAGAACTCCCCCTGGAAACAGACAAATTGACCCCCAGAAATCCTGGGGGTCGTGTTCGTTCGGCTACGCCAAGCTGTCAGCCCTTGACGCAAGGCAACACTCGGACGATCACGAAGGGGGTCGGCATGCCGATGCCGCAACCCGCACATGACCCGGCCGCGTTCGCCTCTGCCTACCAGCGCCTTGGCTGGCCGGTCGTTCGTGGGTACCGATTCCGCCCCCGGGGCGGGTGCACGTGCGATGCCGTCGTACAGTGTCCCACCCCTGGCGCTCACCCACTCCCGGACTGGCGCGGGTCCGAAACGACCAGCGATCTCGCGGCGGAGTTCCGCTGGGCCCCGGGCGCAGCCGTCATCGCCCCGACGCAAGATTTCGACGCTGCGCTGATGCCCCGAACGGTCGGTATGACCGCCATGGTTTTGCTGGATCGTACGGTCTCCGTCCCTTGTCTCACGGCGGGACAGACCTCCGTGCTCTTTGTGGCCCCCGGCGCAGGACACGCTCTGGCGAGCCCCACCGTGGAAGTCCGGTCGGGAGACGCAATGGATCGCGCTCCCACCGTCCCACGGGACCAGATGGGACACGCCCCCTTGGGACGAACTCACCGACCAGCCCCGCCCCTTGGTCGACGGGCGGGCTATCCGCCCCATCGTCGACGAAGCCTCCCGGCTGTCCGGGAAGAACCCCTGAGCGCTGCCGCCTGCCCGGCCGCGACTCGCCAATCCGCACCCCTCACGGAAGCCGCTCGTGATGACAAGCAACCTACGACCCTCTCCGACCATCCATGCCACCGACGACGACCCGGAAGACGCCTGCGCGGAACTATTCACCGCACTGGTCCTGGCCGGGATCACGCTGCCGTCTCTGGCGGTCGACGCCTGCGAGTCATTTCCTTTCAGTTCCGCTTCGCTGATCGAACTCGGCCGTTGCTCCCCGGCGACCGCTCGTTCACTCGCGGCCGTTGTGAGGCGGGGCGTGATTCTGAGCCCGGAGGCGGAGAGGTGAGCGCGGACGAGCGCCCCGAGAAGCGCCAGGCCCCGGCCCAGCCCGAGCTGGCGATGCCGTCGGACGTGTCAGGGCTCTCATTGGACGAACTTCGCAAACACGCCAACCTGCTTGGGCGGCAGATTGATCAGCACCTGGGGGAGATGAGGAAACTCCGATGATTCGTGATCACCGGAAACCACGCCATTCAGCCCCGGGGGCTCCGCTCGTTTCTGCGCCTATTCGGAAGACCCTTGGCTACCTCCGGAAGCCCCTATGGGAGGCAACCGCAGCGATGGCGGGCCCGCTTCTCATTCTCGGCATTGGCCTCGCCATCGGTTTCACGTGCGGTGCCTGGCTGTCGAACCCGCAGAATCCTTGAAGGAAAGGAGCAAGGCGTAATGCACGCCCACAAACCTCTTGGGGACGACGAGCTGGCGCAGCGCCACAGAGAAGGGGCGAGCATTCAGCTCCTCGCCGCGCTCTGTCGGCAGCCCGACCGGGAGGTACGCGAACGGCTGCGCGGCCTCGGCCTTCAGGTCACCACCGGCTATGGCCCTGGATACCTGTACCGCCCCAAGGAGAAGGCCGAACTGAGCGAACTCCTGGTCCGCTGGCGTGCCTCTGGCAGCGATATCCGCGTCCTTATCAAGGGGACCGGGATTGGCTATGGCGAGATGGTTGATCTGCTGGTGTCGGCGGACAGCGACATGCCACAGCGGGGCCCCAAAGGTGAACTGCCATGTCCTGTTCCCCCGGAACGGCTGCGCCAGAGGTATCTGAAGGATCTCGAATCGATCGCCGCGATCGCGCGGGACTACCGCGCGACCGAGGCCGCTGTCAGGCGATGGCTCCTGGATGCTGGAGTGGAACTGCGCGGGTACAAGAAAGCGAACGCGGCGATCCGCGAGCGCAACCGCCGGGTCCGGGAGCGCGCATGACCACCGCGATGCACCCGGGGTACAAGCGGTTCGCTCCGCTGACGGACGGGCAGGTGGCCTCGCTGTTCCTGCGGGGAGCCAGCCTCCAGTACATCGCCACACGCGGGCGGCAGAGCACTGAGGAGGTGGACAAGCGTCTGCGAGCCCTGCGCTTGCCACCGGATGCCCGCCGGTTCGCCGCCCGCCCCGAGGAGTACGACGACCTGGCCGACCGCCTTCGGGAGTGGTACGACAACGGGGTCCGGCTCGGGATTCTGATGGCGGCCACCGGGTTCAAGTACGGACAGGTCGTCACGTTGCTGGAGCACGCGGGAGCCACCTTCCGGACCGATGCGGAGAGGGGTGCCGCGAGGGGGATGCCTCCGGGGAGCACCGGGCGCCGGGGACGACCTGGGCGGAAGTGCCCTCTCTCGCCCTCGGAGCTGCGTCGCAGGTATGTGGATGACGAGGAATCCCCGCAGGAGATCGGAAGAGCCCTGGGCGTCTCGGGCGAGATCGTGAAGCGGTGGTTGACGGAGGCGAACATCCCTCTTCGCGGACGTCTGGAGGCGGCTCATGCCCGGGATCGCCGCAGAAGGCGGACCTCCCCGCGCTGAAACAAAGGCCCGGGTGCGCCAACGGGAGAGCGAGCGCCCTCAAAAGACGCCGTGTGTCGGTTCGAATCCGCCCCTGGGCACCCACCGTGAATCGCATGTGAATCGCTAGGAGAAAGGCCACAACCATGGGCAAGCCGATGCCAGTCGCGCGGCGGAGCGCCCGTCCCGTCCCTCGGCGTAACCGGAGCCAACGGGTGTGGATAGAGCCGGACCTCGGGGGCAACCGGCAGGCCCGAAGGAAGGCCGGCAAACTGCTGCGTCAACTCGCGCGGCCCTGATCTCAGTTCCGGCCGGGCGTCCCCGAGACCCCGACCGGGACGGCGCGGCGCGCGTCTTCCGACCGGACTACCCGGGAGCAGTCGACGGGCATGCTCCCCGCCCCGGGCCAGCGTTCGCCGCACCGCCCAACCTTCCCACTGGCCGCCGAGAGTGCACGCGTGGCCCCCCGGCGGGAGGGAAGGGCAATCCGACCCCCGCGCATCACAACCGGCGTGCGCGGGGGTCGGGCAGAAATCCCCCCTTCACGAATCCGACAGGGAGAGACACCATGGGACATGACGAAGTGAACGGGTACGACGTCGCGGAGCAAGAGATCATCACTCCGGCCGAGCCGCCGTCGTCCCCGAGCGACGACAAACAGGGCGACAGCGACGACGATGGAAAGTAACCCAGACCAACCCCCGCGCGTGAAGGACATGTTCTACCGGCCGTTGGTCGACAAGGCGTCGGAGCCCCCGGGATGCGAAAAGCATCCCGGGACACGCCCTCGAAGGGTGCTCCGGGCGCAGTGGATCTGTCCGGCCTGCGTGCGCGAAGCCGCTTGAATATGGACCCCTGCCCAGCCTTGCCAGCCGGGCGGGGGTTCGCGGTGGCGGCCATGCCGAATCGGGGCACCGCTCTACTCCTGTAAATGATCTACAACGCCCTCACCTGGGATTTTCCTTTTTTCATCACCTGTGCAAAGGTGCTCGTGTCCGATATGGGCCACCTCGGAGCAGCACCCCATGAGAACCCACCTACCCGCCGTCGCCTTCTAGCCGCCCTGACCGCCTGCGCGGGCGCCGGAGCAGAGACCGAGTCTCGGCCAGCCAACGGCCCCGGCGGCGACTCCCAGCCCGCCCCGGCCGGAAACGACGGCACAACGTCGGACGAGAAACCGACCACGGAGGATGACCGGACGGCCACTCCCGCACCGGCGCAGAGCACCAGCCAGCCAGGAGCAGACGGACAGCCGAACGGGGAGACGAGCCAGGCGGACCCCGGCCAGACGGACGAGGCGGAAGCCGAAGAACCCGCGGAGCGCGTGGCCGGATCCCGGCAAGTCAAGGAACTGCTGAAAAAGCACTTGGTCCCCCAGACCGACATAGAGATCCCCGAAGCCCTCTGGCCGTTCCCCCGCCCCGACTTCGGCGGAGCCCTCGAACCCGGCTATGACCCTGACTGCTCCTGGGAAGAGGGCGGCGCACCACTCCCGGACCACTGCGGCCAGCCTGAGCCAGGGACCGAGCCCCCCACCACGACGTCCGACAACGACCCCGAGGCGACCCCGGGCCCGGAGACGCCCCCGGTCCCCGATCCCGAGCCGGTCACGGGCGCCATGACTCTTCCCGCCCCGTACTCCCTGAAATAGACCGGGGCGCCGGGAGCCGACCTTCAGGACTCCCGAGCGATGTCGTCCAGGGCCTTGTCCAGCTCGGCCATGGCTGGCTGCTCCATGATTTCCTCCATGGCCAATCGCCGCATCTCCGGCGTGTAAGCGTCGACCACCTCAGTCGGCGTGACCCCGAGCTGTTCGGCCACCGTCGCCGTATGCTCCGGCGTCAGCTCCCCGGCCACGGCCATGGCCGCGAGGACGGTAAGACCCGCCCGCACCTCTTCCGCATCGGTGTCCCAGCCCACGGAACGAGCCTGGCCCTCCAGCCACCGCCGAAATTTGCTGTCTCGCGCGCTCACGCTAGCCTCACTAACCCCGCCGCCACGGACGCTAGACAATCCACCAGGTGTCGACATGATCAACGCAACGTCCCCGGACGAGCACGTGCAGCAAGCCGGGTGGCCGGGGTGGATCATGGAGTCATGTCCCACACTTACACCACACGAGTGATCGACATCGCGACCGGCGCCGAGGAACGCGTGCACGACCTGACGGGGGAGTGCGCCCGCTTCCTCCGGGACGTCGCGTCCGGCCGGGACGGTCTGCTGAATGTCTTCGTGCCGCACGCCACGGCCGGGATCGCCCTCCTCGAAACCGGGGCCGGTAGCGACGACGACCTGCTGGCGGCGCTCCGCGACCTGCTTCCCGCCGACGACCGTTGGCGCCACCGCCACGGGAGCAGGGGCCACGGTCGCGACCACGTCCTCCCCGCCCTCGTCCCTCCGCACGCCACGCTCCCGGTGCTCGACGGCGGCCTGGCGCTGGGCACCTGGCAGTCGGTGTGCCTGGTCGACACCAACAGGGACAATGTCAACCGCCAGGTGCGGCTGAGCTTCCTCGGCTGAGCCGCCGCGCTGGGTGCTGCCGCCGATTCTCCCTACCCTGCTCGCGGAACGGGAGAGAAACGGTGAGCGGTACCCACCTGGAGACGTGGGAGCGGCCCTGCGACGGATGCGGCCGGTGCCTGCGACGACGTCACCGGAGCGGCAGCGCGAGGACATCCTCGCCGCCGTCCGGGCGATCGGCGGTCACCTCATCGCGTGGGCCGATGACTGGGAAGTGTCCGGAGCGACGGACCGGTGACGCGGCCCAGACTGGGCCCCTGGTTCCGTGACGAGCGCGACCCGTACGACGGGCTGGTCGCCTCGGCGGTGGACCGCCTGGGCCGTAACGTGGTCGACTGCCTGAACACCGGCTGTCGCATGCGGGACGAGAAGAAGCTCCTCGTCACCTACGGCCACGACGGTCCGTGAACCTCGACGACCCCGTCGACGAGAACCGCTTCACCATGGAGGCGTGGGGCGCCCAGATGGAGCTGCGGGCGATCCAGCGCCGGAACCGCGATGCCGCCGTGAAGATGAGGGCCGCCGGTCGTCCGAAGGGCAAGCCCTCCTACGCGTTCCAGTACATCCGCCGCGTACAGGGCGGGCGGGTCGACGAGGTGGGCCTGCACCCCCATGCGGCTTCCGTCATCAGGGAGGTCGCTCGCCGGATTCTGGCTGATCCCGACCACGTCACGCCGACCGGCCGTGGGGCGTCAACCGCCGCCGCAAAGTGACCGCCGACACCCTGGCCGCGCTGAAGTCGATCCGCGCCGCCCGACCCGACGGCGCCCCGATCCACATCATCTTGGACACCCTCTCCGCCCACACCGGAGCGACGATGCGCCGCTGGGTGAAGAGACACAAGGTCGATCGAGCCCCCGCCTCGGCCTGCTGCGGCAGTTCGCGCGCGCCAACTCCCACCACCGCGGCCACTGCGACGTCCTGGCCGTACAACGCCGAGAACGCGCCCGTATCCGCAGTGAGAAGGGCATGCGCTGGGGCGGACGCCCGCTGGCTCCCGCAGCCTGACTTTGGCCGACGAACCTGCCAGGTCAGGGCAGTAGATGGCCCGGTTTCTGGCGGTGGCGATGAGTTTTCGCGGCCCGGAGAGTCTCACCACTGTTGCCGACAACCCAGGAGGGCACGTGGCTCAGCTACTGAGAGTGCAGAACTTCAACGTCTCGAGTGACGGAATCGGTGCCGGTGAGGACCAGAGCTTCGAGAGGCCGTTCGGCCTTGACGGTGCCGAGAGACTGTTCGCCTGGGCCGGCGCCACGGCGAGCTGGCCCAATCGCACCGACCCCGGCGGGAGCCGGGGCCTGGACGACTACTTCACGCGGGACTTCGCGCACAACATCGGCGCCGAGATCATGGGCCGCAACAAGTTCGGGCCGCAGCGCGGGCCCTGGCAGGACCACGAGTGGCGCGGCTGGTGGGGCGACGAGCCCCCGTTCCACACCCCGGTGTTCGTCATGACCCACCACACGCGTCCTTCGTTCACGCTCTCCGACACCACGTTCCACTTCGTCGACGGCGACCCGGCCACGGTCCTGGAGCAGGCCCGGGAGGCAGCGCAGGGCAAGGACGTCCGACTCGGCGGTGGGGTCACCACCATCAGGCAGTTCCTCGACGCCGACCTCGTCGACACCATGCACGTGGCGGTCTCGCCGGTGAAGCTCGGGTCCGGACTACGGCTCTGGCGGTCCCCCGATGAGCTGCTCGACCGGTTCCACCTCGAGGTCGTGCCCAGTCCGAGCGGCGTGACGCACCACCTGTTCTGGCGCAAGTGACACAAAGGCCCACCCAGATGTCGGCACGACCTGAGCCGGCGTGCCAGTGAATGATCGCGTAGTTGCGGGCGAGTTACCCATACAGGCCGTGGTGGTCGTCCGCAACGAGCGAATAGCCGTCCGGGCAGCGAGCCTGCTTGGCTGCCGTGCGGTTCGAGGCAGAGCCCAACGGAACAGGTCCGGATACAGCCCGCCGCGAACCACGATCTGCCGCAGCCACTGTCCCTCCCTCAACCCGGCGAACCTTCCCGGTGAGAGCACGGGGAAGCGGCTTGCGGCCCGCCCGCCCCCTCATCCGGGGAGGACTGGGCGGGCCGGGGCCGGACCCCAGTCCGTCGCTGTCGAGCGGAGCACAACATCCGGCCCGCCCGGAACGCCGGGGGAAGGGCCGCCGCCGGGCCCACCACCGCCACCGCACGACGTATTGTTACCCCCGGCAGGGGCGATGAGGACCCGTCGGCGGCATAGCGGCAGCCCAGCTCGTCAACAGTTGTGACCCCGGAAGGGAAAGGCGCAGCGGCTCGAGCCGGAGATCACCCGCACCGACGTCGACGCCATGCCGGATGTTCCGCATCCTCATCAAGGGCATCGACCTCGCCGCGATCATCGACCGCCACGACGTGGACCGCGTCACCGGCTAGCTGTTGCGGAAACATGACGTTGGTGACACAGGCCGATGCCGGTAGAACCAGGGTGCCTTGACGGGCATCGGTCGGGTACCGTGCGGGCCATGTCGAGTCCTGAGTCAGACAAGGTGGGGGCTTTCGGTCACGCCGTCAGCCCCCTGAACCACTGAGCTCGTAGCCCTGTCGTCGTGCCGCGTTCTGCGGCCGGGCGAGTGTGCGTGGGGGCTGGCCGCGGTGACGAGATGACCTTCTCGTGCTTCTCCTCACCCCTGGAGCCACTCGATGCCTCTCCCGCTGTATCTGCTTGCCATGGCGGTCTTCGCCATGGGCACCTCGGAGTTCATGCTCGCCGGCCTCCTGCCGGGCATCGCCGCAGATCTCGACGTCACCGTCGGGACAGCCGGCACGCTCACCTCGGCCTTCGCGGTCGGCATGGTCGTCGGTGCTCCCCTTGTGGCCGCGCTTGCACGCAACTGGCCCAGGCGCTCCAGCCTTCTGGGGTTCGTCCTCACTTTCGCCGCGGCTCACGCCGTGGGCGCCATCACCACCAGCTTCCCGGTCCTGTTCGCCACCCGGGTCGTCGCCGCCCTGGCGAACGCGGGGTTCCTCGCCGTCGCTCTCACGGCTGCCGCCACGCTGGTCTCACCCGACAAGAAGGGACGTGCGCTGGCCGTGCTGCTGTCGGGCACGACGATGGCCACGATCGCCGGTGTCCCTGGCGGGTCGGTACTGGGCACTGTGCTCGGCTGGCGGGCCACATTCTGGGCCGTCGCCGTTTGCTGCCTGCCTGCGGCTCTCGGCGTCCTGAAGGCAATCCCGGCGGGACGTGCGAAAGAGGAGACGGCTGGCGGGCCAGCCTTGCAAGCGGAGCTCGCCCAGCTCACAAGGCCGCCATTGATTCTGGTGATGCTGCTCGGCGCGCTGGTGAACGCAGCCACGTTCGGGAGCTTCACCTTCCTCGCCCCCGTCGTGACCGACACCGCCGGGCTGGGCGAGTTGTGGATCTCTGTCGTTCTGGTGCTTTTCGGTGCCGGTTCCTTCGCCGGGGTCACCGTCGCCGGCCGGCTGTCCGACCAGCGTCCCGGTCCGGTCATCGCAGTCGGCGGCCCGCTGCTGCTCATCGGCTGGCCGGCCCTGGCGGTGCTGGCCCACGAGCCGGTCGCCCTGTTCGCCCTCGTGTTCGTGCAGGGCGCCCTGTCCTTCGCGCTGGGCAGCACCCTCATCACACGGGTCCTCTATGAGGCCGCGGAAGCCCCCACCATGGCCGGGTCGTATGCGACCGCGGCACTCAACGTCGGCGCCACCGTCGGTCCCCTCAGCGCCGCAGCCACCCTCAGCACCACGGCCGGGAACCTCGGGCCGCTGTGGGCAAGCGGGCTCCTGGTCGCGATCACCCTGCTCATCGCGTTCCCCTTCCGCACTGTGGTCACGGCCGGCCGAAGCGCCGAGGTGCTCCAGTGACGCATGCGAACCCCCCTGAACCCCGGACGCCGAAGGCCCATCGAACACTGCCGCAGCCGTCCGACCGCCCACGTGTCCGCCGAGGCCGACGTCTCCCGCGCCTGCCCGTCCACGGGGAAGAACCGCTACGACCAGTACGGCGAGGCCCGGCTTCGGGCCCGCTCCGGCGTCCCGCACTCCCCACCGGCCCAGACCCCGCCCGACATCGTCGAACGGACCGAGCGACGACGGCGGGACAACAAGTGGCCGGCCCGCAGGAACGCGCTCCAACTCGCGAACCAAGGCCCGCGTATCAGCGAACGCACCGTGGCCCGGTGGCGTCCTCGCCCGGGCATCGACCACCGCCGATTACCCGACCCCGACGCATCCGCCAACCGGCGCCCGCCCAAACGGTGGCCCGCTACCCCGGCCGCATGCTCCACCTGGACGCCAAGAAAGCCGGGCCTGGCCGCGGCGGCCAAGACCTCGCTCGGCTTCGGCGGCCACAACGCCGCCCCGGTCCTCACCCGTGCCTGACCGCCGTCACGACCGCAGCCGGATCAGGTCGATGCGGGAGCGCAGCCCCAGCTTCCGGTAGATCTGGCGGAGATGGAAGCCGACCGTGTGCGGCGAGACGAAGAGCTGGCCGGCGACCTGGCGATTCGTCAGGCCGCCCGCGACGAGCTCGGCCACCTGCCGTTCCGCCTTGGTCAGGCTGTCCCAGCCGGAGAGCGGGCGCGGGGCGTAGGTCCAGTGCCGCCGCCGGACGCCGAGATGGCGCAGCTCCCGGCGGACCCGGGCGCCGTCCCGCTCCCCGCCCAGGGCGCCGTACACGTTCAGTGCCCGCTCCAGCTCGCCCACCGCGCCCTCGCGCTCGCCGCGCGCCAGGAGCAGCCGGGCCAGGTCCTCCGCCGCCGCGGCCTGGGCCCACGGATCGGTGTGCAGCGGGCCGGTCCGGGCCAGGGCGGCGGCGTCCCCGTCCAGCACGGCGCGGGCGTGCGCCGCGGCGGTGCGCGGCGCGGGCAGGTCGCGGGCGCGCTCCCGCAGTGCCTCCGCGGTGGCCACGGCGCCGCGGGCGAGGTCCATCCGGCCCGCGTCCAGGGCCCAGCGGACGCAGCGGGCGGCGGCCCACGGGTCCTCCAGCAGCAGCTCCCGCCGCGCCTCGGGGCAGGCCCAGACCTCCGCCAGGCTGTCCAGGGCCGCCGCGGGCCCGGACTTGGCCTCCGCTATCTCGGCGGTGAGCAGCGCGCGCATGGCGCGCCACGGCCGGGCCGCGTCGTGCGGGAAGTCCTTGTCGAGGGCGTCGAGATGCTCGGCGGCCTCGCCCAGCCGGCCGCGCCGCAGCGCCACGAGGGCGCGCACGCGCCACGCGTGCGGCGCCAGCAGCGGCAGACAGGTGCCCCGGCCGCCGGCCAGGCCGGCGCGGGCGTCCTCGTCGGCCTCGGCGAGGCGTCCGCGCGCCAGGTGCACCGGGGCCCGCAGGATCGCGCCGACGGCCGGCGCCACGGCCTCCGCACAGGTGCGGGCGGCGGCCTGCGCGGCGCCCAGCGCCTCGTCGAAAGCCCCGGTCCTGGTGAGGAACACGGCGAGGAACCACCGCGGGTCCAGGACCCGGACGGCGCCCGGGGCGCGGTCCAGCTCCTCGGCCTCCCGCAGGAGCGCGATCGCCCGCGCCGCCTCCCCGTCCCGCCACAGGCCCAGCGCCCGCACGGTCAGCGCACCGGCCCGCACGGCGGGCGGCGGGCCGCCGCCCGCGGCCAGGAGCCGGTCGGCGTGCCCGGCCCCCGCGTCCGGTCCGGTCAGGCAGCCGGCGGTCAGCAAGCAGAGCTCCGCCCGCTCGCCGTGGGCCGAGCCGTCCGGGGCCACGGTCAGGGCCTCCCGCGCGGCGCGGCCCGCCTCCCGCGGCCTGCCCTCCAGCAGCAGCGCGACCGCCAGCCACGACCGGAACGAGGCCGCCGCCTCGCGGCACTCCGCCGTCGGCTCCCGGGCCGACGCGGCCAGGTCCGCCTCGGCGTCCTGCGCGGTGAGCACCGCCCGGTCGGGGGTGCCCGCGCGCACCAGCCCCTCCATGGCGGTGGCGGCGAAGCCGAGCCAGCCGTCCTGGTCGGGTGCCAGCAGCAGCATGCCCCGCGCCGCGAGCGAGGCGGCGGTCGCCGGCTCGGCGGCCAGCAGGCGGCCGGCCGCCTGTCCGATGATCCGCACCGCCTCCATGTCACCGGGCTGGGCGATGTGCGCCACGTGCAGCGCGGCGGCCTCGACGCCGTCGGGGCGGGACAGCAGCATGGCCGCCGCCTGCCGGTGCAGCAGCGCGCACATCGGCGGCGGCACCGAGTCCAGCACCACCCGCCACAGCGCCTCGCTGCGGAAGGCGAAGTCGGTGGCGCCGCAGCTGACCAGCCCGCAGGCGATCGCCTCGTCCAGGGCCGCGAGCAGGTCGGGCGGGGACTCCCCGAGCAGCGCCGCCAGATCGGTCGGGGTGAACGACGAGCCCAGCACCGCGGCCAGCCTCAGCGCCTTGAGGGTGAACGGGGACAGCTCCCGCAGCCGCTCGCGCACGAGCACGGCGAAGCAGGCGGGCACCGGCGCGGGCGCGCGGACGCCGTCCGGCTGGGCGGCCGGCGGGGCCGGTCGGGGCCGCAGCCGGGCGACGCCGTCCGCCACCCGCACCTCGCCGCTCTCGATCAGGCCCCTCGCCAGGTCGATCACCGCGCGCGGGGTGGTGCCGACGCTCTCCGCCAGGGTGACGATCGACGGGTCGGGGACGGCGCCGAGGTGGTCGGCCACCACGTCGGCCACGGCCTGGCCGGTGAGCGGGCCCGGATCCGGCAGCCGCTCCAGCGGGAGCCCGCCGAGGCTGATGTCGCCCACTCCGCGCCGCTCGGTGCCCGGTGCGGTGCCGGAGGCGAGGATCCACAGCACCGGATGTCCCTGGGACTGGGCGATCAGATCGCCCAGCGCCGCCAGGGCGGGCAGCTCGGCCAGGTGGAGATCGTCCAGCACGACCAGGGCCTGGCCCCGCTCCAGGGCGTCCCGCAGCCTTGCCCGCAGCTCCCTGTCGTTGTCCAGCGTGCCGAGCCGGTGGACCTGGGCGTCGAGGGCGGTGGGCACGGCCGCGAGGAGGGCGTCGGAGGTGGTGACGACTCCGCTGACGACGCCGAAGCCGTGGCGCACGGCGATGCCGATCGATTCGATGAGCAGACGGGTCTTGCCGGTCCCGGCCGGGGTTTCCAGCGTGAGGACTTTGCTCTGTCTGGTCCGGGTCACGGCGTGCAGGCCCGCGGTGATCCGGCCCACGTGCGCCTCCCGGCCGCGCAGCGGACGCAGCGGCGCCCGTCTGTGCGTTCCGTTCGCCTTGTGACTGCCCCGATCATATGTTTTCGAACCGTTCACCAAGGCCCCTTCGCGCTTTTCCGGGACTCACGGACTCGGCAAATGGTGAGCTTATCCAACACGTCACAGGGCGGGCAATATGGCCTGGTGGCGGAGATTCCGTGAAGAGCGCTGCGGCGTGCGGAAAGCGGGGGAACGGTATTTCTGGCGCCTTGTGGCCGGTGGAAGTCGGCGGCCTTTCTTTTTCCGTGCTTTTCTGATTCCTTTGGATGTCCATATCGTATGGTCAGCCGGGAAAAAGGAAATCCCGCAGCCGCCGCGCCGCCGCCAGCGCGGGCCGCAGCCCCGCCAGCGCCGTGAGCGCGGCGTGCGCCGCGTCCGCGCACCACACCGCGAACACCAGGCAGGCGGCCGGTGCGGCGGGCTCCGGCCCGCCCGTCAGCAGGAGCGCCAGGCACCCGGCCGCCGCCGTGGGCGGCACCACCAGCGCCGCGCCGAGGGGCCGCAGACGGTGCACCGCCAGACCCGACACGGCGACCACGTCCCCCGTCGCCAGCCGCGCCAGCCGCCGCGGACCGTCCCCGGTCAGCAGCCCCGGCGGCATCGTCAGCGTGCGGGCCACCACCCGGTACGACAGCCGGCGCGCCAGGTCCACCCCCGCCGCCCGCGCCCGCCCGGCCGCGTACCGCGACAGCGCGGCGTGGCCCGCGGCCACCGCGAGCAGCGCGCCCGGCCACGCCGGGCCGCCCGCGCCCTCCACCACCGGCAGCCCGGTCAGCACCGGGACCGCCAGCACCAGCGCGGCACCGTGCAGCACCGCGCACCCGGCCGCCGCCGCCACCGCCCGGCCGGTGGCGGGGCGGCGGCCCCGGCGCCCCCGACCGGGCCGTTCCGCCCAGCGCCGCCGCGCTGTCACCGGCCACCGGAGCGAGCACCAGGAACACCACCAGCTCCGCGCCCGGCGTCCCCAGCCAGGCGCCCCCGGCGAGCACCACGGCCGTCAGGACCACCGGCGAGAACGCCGTCTCGGCCGCCCACCCGGCCGTGATCACCCGCCGGGTCCCGGCCTCGAACACCGCGTGGAAGCGGTCGACCGCCGCCAGGTGCCGGGCCGCCGCCGCGTCCACCCGTTCCGGGGGCCCGGCGGCCGTCAGCGCGCGCGCCAGCAGCTCGACGCCCACGCCCACCGCCTCCAGCTCCCGCCCGGCGGCCCGCGTCCCGGCCGTCCGCAGCGCCGCGGCGCGCCGCCCGGCCCACACCCCGGCCGCCACCGGCACCGCGGTGACCGCCGCCAGCGCCGGATCGGCCCACAGCAGACAGAGGAACGCCGCCCCGCCCGCGACAGCCGCCTCCACGGCC
>NZ_JBPQTQ010000028.1:0-50323 GCF_051386415.1 Streptomyces sp. URMC 129 | reverse complement strand
GCGGCGGACCGGGCCGGCCGGGCCGCTCCCGGGCCGCGCTCTCACAGGAGCCCGTGCTCGCTCAGGTAGTCGAGCTGGGCCCGCACCGACAGTTCGGCCCACGGCCACAGCCCGCGGTCGACGTCCGCGTACACGTGCGCCACGACCGCCTCGGGCGTGCGCAGCCCCATCTCCACCGCCGTCTCCACCTGCGCCAGCCGCTTCGCGCGGTGCACCAGGTAGTAGTCGATGGCGCCCTGGGCGTCCGTGAGGACGGGACCGTGCCCCGGCAGGACCGTGTGGACGCCGTCGTCCACGGTCAGCGAGCGCAGCCTGCGCAGCGAGTCCAGGTAGTCCCCGAGCCGCCCGTCCGGGTGAGCCACGACGGTGGTGCCGCGGCCCAGCACCGTGTCCCCGGTGAGCACCGCGCCGTCCGCGACGATGTGGAACGACAGCGAGTCCGAGGTGTGGCCCGGCGTCGGCACCACGCGCACCTCCAGGCCGCCCGTGGTGATCACGTCGCCCTGGCCGAGCCCCTCCGCGCCCAGCCGCAGCCCGGGGTCGAGGGCGCGCACCGGGGAGCCGGTCAGCTCCGCGAAGCGGACGGCGCCCTCGGCGTGGTCCGGGTGGCCATGGGTGAGGAGCGTCAGTGCCACGCGGCGTCCGGCCGCGGTCACGGTGTCCAGGACCCGGCGCAGATGTCCCTCGTCCTGGGGACCCGGGTCCACGACCACCGCGAGGCCGGAGCCGGGCTCGGCGAGGATCCAGGTGTTGGTGCCGTCCAGGGTCATCTGGGACGGGTTGGGCGCCAGCACGCACGTGGCCCGTTCGGTGACCGGGCCGTCGGGTGCGCCCGGCATCGGGCGTCCGGGGGCCGCCGGGGACGTCGCCCCTGCCTCGGCGATCTCAGTGGCCTCGGTGGCCTCGGTGGCCTGGTCCGGTTCCCGGCCGGCGGCCGGAGGTGACTCGCTCATGACTCCCGCTCCCCCTCCACAGAATGCGGGCGTGCCCCGCCCCGGCGTCCGTCCGGGCGCCGGTCCCCGGGTCGTTCCTGGTCCGGGTCGGCCGCGGCGACACGCTGTTCGAATTCCTCATACCCCGGCCAGCTCACCACCACCTCGTTTCCCACGAGTGTGACCCGCGCCATCACCGGCAGCGCGGCCGTCGCCTCCCGGCCCGGCACGGTCGCCGCCGTCAGGGCCTCGGCCGCGGTGTCGTACGGCGCGAGCTCGCGCAGCGTGGCGATGGTCGGCGGCAGCATCAGCAGCTCGCCACGCTCGTATCCGGCGATCGCCTCGCGCGGGGTCACCCAGGCCGCGCGGTCGGCCTCGGTCGAGGCGTTCCGGCCGCGCTGGCCCGGCGGCAGGGCGGCGGCGAAGAACCACGTGTCGTACCGCCGTTCCTCGAACTCCGGGGTGACCCACCGCGCCCACGGCCCGAGCAGGTCGGTGCGCACGGTCAGGCCCCGCCGGGCCAGGAACGCGGTGAACGACAGCTCGCGCGCCACCAGCGCCGCCCGGTCCGCCTCCCAGTCCTCGCCGGTGACGTCGGCGACGATCTCGCCCGGCGAGGGACCGGCCAGCAGCACTCCCGCCTCCTCGAACGTCTCCCGGACCGCCGCCCACACCGCCGCGCCCCCCTCGCCGACCGCCGCCGCGTCGCGCGGGTCGACGGCCCCGCCCGGATACGCGCAGGCGCCGCCCGCGAACGCCATCGAGGCGCGGCGCCGCAGCAGGTACACCTCCAGGCCGCGGTCGCCGTCCCGGAGCAGCATCACGGTCGCGGCCGGGCGCGGCTCCACAGGGGTCAGCTCACCCCGCACGAAGGCGCGGACGCGGTCCGGCCAGTCGGCCGGGAACCACCGGCCGGCGTTCGATCCCATGGCCGGGATGCTACGCGGCGCCGGATGCCCGCCCGCGGCGGGCGGGCAGGCCGACCGGGGCGCCCCCGGCCGGGGCCGGGGGCCGCCCAGGATGCGTCGCCCTCGCCCTCGCCCGTGCCGGTGGTCGTGGCCCTGGTCGTGGTGTCGTCGTCGGGAACGGCCGGCACGTCGCTGAAGCGCGCCACCATCGGCAGGTCGGGCGCGTCCGCCGCCGCCGTCAACGCCCGCAGCCCCTCAGCGAGTTCACGCCTGGTCCCGGCAGGCAGCCGACCGGCCGGCACCGCGATCTCGCGCCGCCGGTGCTCGAAGAAGCGGGCCACGAGATCGGACCCCGCGGGCGTCAGCCGCAGCAGCACCTCCTGCCCGCCGCCCGGCTCGACCCGCCCGTCGATCAGCCCCGCCGACCGCGACTGCGCGACCGTCCGCAGGGCGGTGGCGCGGCTCACCCCCAGGTCCCTGGCCAGCACGGCGAGCGGCGCCGGCCCGCTCGCCTCGAGCACGACCAGTCCGCGCAACCGCGGCAGCGTCAACGTCAGCGTTTCGTCGACCGCGATCAGCGCCGCCCGGGCGGACATCGCCACCACCAGCCGGGAGACCGCCATGAGCGAGCTGATCGGTTCCTGCGGGAACCCGTCCCGCGAGGCCTCGTCCGCAACCCGCTCGTCACCCACCGCATCACCGTTGCGGACGGCCGAAGGCCACCGCCACAGTCCGGGAGCGCCGCCCCCGAAGGAGGAATATGCCCCTTATGTCCGGGTACTCGGCGCCGGTCCCACCTGACAGCGTCGGTGACGCTGCGCAACAGACGACTCCGGCGCGTGCGCCGCGGGAACGCTCCGGAAGGGAACGGGAGTCCCCATGCCCATTGACCTCAACATCACCGAGCGAGCCGTCCTCACCGACTCCGTCATGGCGGCGGCACCCACCCCGCAGGAGGCGCCCGGCCGCACCATCCACCGCTACGGCCGGATGCACGTCGTCGCGGACCTGGCGCAGCCGTTGGCACCGGCGCCGCCCGCCCCGCCGCAGCCCCTGGCGCCCTCCGGTGGACTCGACGAGGTCGAACGGCTGGGGCTTGAGGCACTCCGGCTGCGCGAGTCCGACGACTACCGCGCCGCCAAGTCGGCGCGCCCGCGCGATGGCGAGCGCTGGGACATGCCCGGCTGCGCCAGCGTCGCGCCCACCCCCACCGCGTCCACCCACCCGGGCGCCGCCGCGCCCGCCGGGCCGACGAGCGCGTACCTGGAGGGCAGCGTCGCGGTCGGCATCGTCATCGTGCAAGGACCGGGCGACGCGCTGCGGTTCACCGACGAGGAACGGACGAAGGTCGTCGCGGAGGTGCAGAACGGCCTGGGCTGGCTCGCCACCGTCAACCCGTCGGCCGGCGTCAGCTTCTCCTACGACATCCAGAACGTCACGCTGACCACGCCGCCCGACCCCAACGCGCCGGATCTGGAAGCGCACTGGCGCGACCCCGCGATGGCGGCCCTCGGCTACAGCGGCGACTGGAACGGTGTCCTCTCCTACATCGAGGCCATCCGCAACCGCCTGGGCACACGGTGGACGTACTGCGCCTTCTTCACCAAGTACCCGGTCCCCCACTTCGCCTACGCGAGCATCGGCGGCCCCCGGGTCGTCATGGACTACCACAACGACGGCTGGGGCCCGGACAACATCGACCGCGTCTTCGCGCACGAGACCGGGCACATCTTCGGCTGCCCCGACGAGTACGCCGCCAGCGGCTGCGACTGCGGCGGCCGGTGGGGACGGTTCGGCGCGGCCAACGGCAACTGCGCCAACTGCGCCGCCCGCGGCGGCGCCACCTGCCTGATGCAGCAGAACGACTTCGCCCACTGCGAGTTCACGGCGAGCCACCTCGGCTGGTCGGTGCTGACCCCGCTGTTCGCCCGGCACAGCGGCAAGGTGCTCGACGTCTCCGGCCTCTCGACGGACAATGGCGCCCCCGTCATCCAGTGGGACTGGTGGGGCGGCGACAACCAGCGCTGGTTCCTCGAAGCCATCGGCGACGGCTACGTCCGGGCGGTCGCGCGGCACAGCGGCAAGGTGCTCGACGTCTCCGGCCTCTCGACCGACGACGGTGCCCCGTTGGTCCAGTGGGACTGGTGGGGCGGCGACAACCAGCGCTTCCGCCCGGAACCCGTCGGCACCGGCTTCTTCCGGCTGGTCGCGAAGCACAGCGGCAAGGTGGTCGACGTCTCCGACCTGTCCAAGGACAACGGCGCCCAGCTGATCCAGTGGGACTGGTGGGGCGGCGACAACCAGCTCTGGCGCCTCTGATCCGGGGGGTGTCGCGACATGCAGGCCATGGACGGTGAGTACCGCGAGGCCCTCGTGCTCGTGGGCGACCACGACTTCGAGATCGTGATCGAGGAGCTCCACGCCCTCGCCACGGTGACCCAGGTCCTCCCCCCGAGACTTGCCCTGGTCCTCCTCCCCGCGGCCCCGCCGGACATCCCCGGCACGGCCTGGTACGTGGAGGACGTCCCGACCGACGTCTACCGGGATCTCACCCCGGAAGAACGCCTCTTCGTCGACGGCTGGCGCGCCCGCCGCCACCCCAAACCACGCCCCGACGACCACCTCCCCTGGGACGCCCCGGACCACGAACCCCCGGACGGCCCGACGCGCTGAATCCGGCCGGGAGCAGGTGAGGGCCGACCGCTTCCGTCACGTACTGTCGGCCCCATGGCCATAGGAGACATAACCAGGCCCGACATCCTGCGGGCCGTCCGGGAGTTCGACGACCTGGGCCGCACCGGTTTCCTCCGCACGTACGGCTTCGGACAGTCGGTCCGCTATCTGCTGTCCCACGAGGGCCAGTTGTACGACTCCCCGGCGATCGTCGGTGCCGCGCACGGTTTCCTGCCGGGGCAAGCGCCGCTCTCGCCCAGGGACTTCACCGGCGGCAGGGACCACGCCGTCGCGCTGCTCCGCAGGCTCGGCTTCACCGTCGTGGATCTCGGCGGTGCGGACCCCGCGACGCGGCTGCTGGACCGGATCGACAGCCTCAGGGTGAACCGGGCTTCCGGCAAGCCGCTTCTCCACCAGCCGATCACCCTGCTCTGGAGCGCCGGCCGGGCCCGGCGGGGCGAGGAGCGTCTGCTGCCCTGGGCCGAGACGGAGCAGGCCGTCCAGTCGCTGCTGGAACGCCACGGCGTGCGCGGGGAGCGGCCCCGCGCCGAATACCCCATCGCGGCCTTGGTCCGCGCGGACCTGTGGACCCTGCCCGAACACACCGGCCAAGTCCCCGCCGCACACGGCGACTCGGCGCTGCGGCGCTGGTTCCGGGAGAACCGGCCGGTCGGCGGACTGACCCAGCAGGCATACGACCTCCTGCGCCACTCGGGCGAGACGCGCGTCGCGGTCATCGACGCGCTCCTGGCCCGTTACTTCGAAGACCTCGACCACGTGCCGCTGCTGACCGAACTCGGCCTCTATGACGACGACGTCGCCGACGACTCCCCCGAATCGCCGCACACCACCGCCGCCTTGGAGGACCTCACCCCCGAGGAGTACGCCCGGCTGTGCCGGATCGTCGAACGCGCGGAGGAACGCAACCGCGGCATGCGGACGCCTCGCCTCTCCCACGACCCGATGCGCTCCGGCCCGGCCCGCCGGGCGGTCCTCAGGCGCAGCAAGGGCCGGTGCGAGAACCCCGGGTGCACCGGACAGCCGGACGACGTGACCGACCGCGGCGCTCCGCTGCTCGAGGTGGACCACGTCGAAGACCTCGCCCGCGGTGGCGCCGACCACCCCCGGCAGATGGTGGCCCTCTGCCCGAACTGCCACGCGATGAAGACCCGCGGCAGCCGCCGAACAACCCTGCGCGCCACCCTCCTCACCATCGCCGCAGAACGCCACACCCAGGCCCTGTCCGGACCCTGACGGCCCGTGGCCGCCAGCCGTCACCTCCCCGCGGGCGGCTGCGGCCAGGGCCCGCCTGTGGCTGCGGCGTCGAGGAGGTCGCCCAGGCGCAGCCAGGCGGTCGCCCCACCGTTGGTCGCCAGACTCGCCGCGAACCGCTCCCACGCGTCGATGTCGTCGCCCAGCGCCTCCAGCACCGCGCGGTCACCGCCGGGTGGGACGACCCGTGGTGCGACCCGTGAACCCGCAGCGCGGCCCACGCGGGCAGGGCACGCACCAGGTCGTCTCCACAGTCGGGCAGCGCCAGGACCATCCGCGCCCACGTCTCTCGGTGGGTAGGGCCGCCACCGAGGCGCCGACGCAGATCCACGGTGATGTCCAGGAGCGCGCCCCGCGGGTCCGAATGCGAGGCCAGGACATCGCGGAAGGAGGGGGCCGGGCGGTGACCACAGGCTGGAAACGACAGCAGGCCTTCTCGACCACCTCGTTATCCCCCGCGTGCTTCCGCAAGTACTCCTCCAGCACCTCGCCAGGCACCCGGGCCAGTTCGTTGACCTCACCTCTCCGGGGGACCCAGTTCGGCGGAGCGCGCGGCCCGGGCCGGAGGAACCGGCTCGGCGATGAGCCGCTCGATGGCGGTCAGGCTTTCCTGCGTCCGCCGGGAGTTCGCCAGTGGTGGCCCCAGCCGCATGCTCCACCGGGCCTCCCCTACCAGGGCACGCACCCGCTCGCGCACCGTGGAGGTCACCTCGTCGAGATGAACCAGCATCGCGTGCGCCCAGCGCACGTCCCGGTGCGACCCGGAGAAACGCCCGGCCTCGGTCAGCAAGGTCAGGGCCTCCAGAGCGCCGACCGCGAACATGCGCCCCAGGGAGGCGAGTTGCTCCGGCGACGAAAGCCAGTCGTGTTTCTGGCCGTACGGGGTCGCCGCTTCGCCCGGGAAGAGGAGATGGCGCCAGCGGCCCTCAGCCGCTTCTCTGATCCACGAAATCGCCGCGTCACGGCCCTGTTCATGGCCGAGCCTCTCCTCGTCGAGATACAGCTCCACGAGCTCACGCTCCTCGGCCGTGAGGGAGTCGAGGTCCGCGCCGTAGCGCTCACGGACGGTCTCTTCGGCGGACCCGTCAGCACGTTCCCGGCACAGCCGGGTGATCAGGACGTGAAGCCGGAACGACTCCAGGTCCTTTTGCGCGACTTCACGAAGAAGCTCGGGCTCCACAGCCCAGGGGAGCGAGCCGAGCAGGTGCCGCCGGATGACGGGCTCGGCATGCGTACCCTTCGCCCAGTCCAGCAGCCGCCGGTGATGCTCGGGATGGGCCGCCGCGACCTGCTCCCACATCGTGTCCCAGGCATCGAACGCGGCGCGCCATTTCGCGTGCCACACCGACACGGGCTCCTCCTCCGACCCGTCCCGCGCAGGGAGCACAGGGAGGTGGTCCAGCGCCGCGGTGAACACCACCGGATGCACCTCACGCTGTTGCAGGACGACGCGCGCAGCAGACGGCTGGTCCGATCGCCCCGCGGTCATCGGCCGCCGGTGGGGACCACGGCTCGCCAGCTCGGCGACAACCGCCCGGGCCAGCCGCTCGGGCACGTCCTTCCCGCCCAGCATCCCGAGCCGCGCCGTCGAGCATCGCCGCAGCGACCGCGCCTGGAACGCATCGGTGGCCGACGGATGAGACAAGGCCCGAGCGGCCAGCCGCACAGCCCACCGGTCGGAATACGGCTCGGGCTGCCGTTCGAGGTCGTTGTCGATCGCCACCGCCAACAGCCACTCCGGGGCTTCCTCACGGTAGGCGCCGGTCAGCAAAGCTTCCACGAGCTCGCCCCGTTCATACCCGATCGGCAAGGCCCGAGCCCGTTCCGCCGCCAACCGCACGGGCGCTGAGCCCGGCTCGGCCTCAGCCGCGAGAGCGCGGAGGAACGAGGCCGGCAAGAGCGATTGCGCTTGGGCGTTGTCCATAAGTCTCCTGTCCGGACTGACGCTCCGACGCTGCCACCGGGGAACTGGGTCGGCGCCCGCCGGGGCTGCGTCGGCCGTCGTCCATCAGCCGTCGAGGCTCTTGCGGCGTATCCGGAGCGAGTAGTCGGTCCCGTCCGGCCCGCTGCTGCTGCCCCATCCGACGCTGGTCGCGATGTCCCAACCCCGCTGTTCCCTCATCTGCGCAGCAAAGACACGCAGATCGTGGATGGCACATCCACAGCCGAGCGAGAGTCGGACGTCAACATACTGGCTCCGCGCGCCTCCTCCGCCGTCGGCCGCGACCCACTGGACATCGTGCACATGCTCGGCCAGTCCCGTTCGCTCCTGGTCGTGCTCGATCCCCACCGCGCGGGCGTACTCGTCGAGGTCGTCGATGAGGAAGAGATGACTCGACCACTCACCGGGCCACACCGCGAACAACCGGGACTCACCGGTCAGCGCCCTGCGGTAGGTACCGTCATCCGTACCGTGGGTCACCGTGCCGTCGTTCCACACTTCGATGTAGCACGTAGTCGACGCCTTGTAAGGGAAGGACCTGCCTGCTTCCTTGGCACTTCTCGGTCGCATGGGAACCTCCTCGCCGGGTGGGCTGCATCGCACCGCGTTCTGTCCATGGCCGCGCCACAGATGGGCTGCGGGCAGCGCGGCTGCGCCGAGCCGCCCAAAGACGCTCTCAGAGCCGGCTATCAGTCGCCCCCGGTGGCTCATCAGAAGATTATCCGGAGACAGCAGGAGCCCGACCCGGTATCTGGGCCCGGCTCCCGATCTCCTGTTCGTGAGTCGAGGTGGCGGGATGTGACCCGGGACCTGCGCGCGAGTTCGGCTGGCCGCAGGCGCGCGCAGTCGCGAGCGGAAGGCGGAACCCAGGCTGCTCCTCCGGACATCAGCGACCACGCCCGCTGGCTCATCCGCACCGCATGGACCCTCGGCGCCTCCGCGACGCCCGCATGCCGAGTTGCGACACGCACAAGTGTGGGAGAGACGCACGACCCGGATGAAACCACGCTCGTCCTCGCCCACTGGGCCTGCGCCGGAACCGGGCTCAGCGCGGTGGAGGAATGACTCGCGTCCTCGCTCGTCCCCCGGCCCCTGGTACGGAAGAAGAACCAACGGCATGAACGCGGCGCCCCCCATCACCTCCAAGTGGCACACCACCACCGAGGTCGCCGCCAAGCTCGGCATCGACGGCAGATGGATCAGGCCGCGGCGCGAGCATCGGCCCGGGAGGTGTCGACGGACTCCGATCTTGGGTTCACCACGCGGTACGGCACCCCGATCGCCCCGAGGACCTTCAACGGGGAGTTCGTGCGACGCTGCGAGCGAGCCGGGGTCCGCGTCATCCGCGTCCACGACACCCAGATCCTCCGGCATCCAAGGAGACGCGGCGGGCGCTGCGCAAGCTGGGGAAGGCGCTCGGCGGCAAGGGGAAGGGGCAGCAGGCGAAGCAGTAGTGGTGGCTGTACTTGGCTGCCGTACGGAACGGCGGAAGCCACCCACCCATATCGGTAGGAGGCCTCTGACCAGTGTCGGGGTGGCGGGATTTGAACCCACGACCTCTTCGTCCCGAATGAGGTTCGGTTGGCGAGCCTGTCAGCCTTGATGGCGTTTCCGCAGGTCAGATGGGTGGACTCGGTTGGTGTCGCGGGGCCTGGAAGGGGCTCGGGGAGCGGGTTGGCTCCCAGATGGCTCCCAGCACCGGGGCTCCGATCCTGAGCATCTGCCGCGTGTCCCAAGGCGTTCCTACTTCCGACCCGACAAGTCGTCCACCAGAAGGTCGAGGGTGACCTCCTCATGGAGCGCGACCCCGAGAGCGGTCATGGCAGGGGCGAGGTCCGGGTCCCAGGTCGCGCTGACGGGCTGGCCGTCGAGCGGCAGCTGAGGGATTCCCTCGGCCTGGCTTCGAGCGGCCAGGTGCTCGTAGTCCTCGGCGCTCATGCGCCATGGCCGGGCTTCGTAACGGCGGATGATCCGGTTCGCCAGCGCGATGCCCGGCCAGTCGAAATCCCCGTGGTACGCGAAACGGCAGCTGGTGGCGGCGAGGGCGTCGAGGAGTGTGAGGACCACCGTGGCGGCGCTGCCGGAGGTGCACACCAGGGCGTGGACGCAGGCAGCGTCCGCCGCAGCCTCCACCACGCGCGGGTTCTCACAGATGTGGATCACTGTCCCGGCAGGTAGTTGCAGCTGCAGGTTGTGCAGGTCCCGCGAGGTGAGGTGGGCTTCGGCGTGATGGTCGGCCCGCTGCCTCAGGGCCTGCTCCCGCCAGCCTCCGCCGACCGGCCGCAGCCCGTAGGTCAGCACCGTGCTGGAGACCTCGTCCGGCGTGACGGACACCAGCCGCCACAGTGCCCGGCGGCCCGCCGCGTCGCCGGGGAACTCGGTGCCGTGGGCGAGGGCGATGCCGCGTTGGACGAGGCGCGCGAGCCAGGTGCCGTCGTCCAGACCGTGCGCGGACCCGGTGGCCAGGGCGGCGAGTTCTCCTCGGCCTCGGGCGCCACCCCGTTCCGGCCCGAGCAGTACGGTGAGGACCTGGACCGCCTGCTGAAGCGTCCGTACCGCCGTTTCAGGTGTCACTCCTCTCGGGACGCCGGTACGGCGGAGCAGGTCGTACCACTGGCCGGTCCACTCCTGGCCGGCGAGCGGAGTGGCGTCCAGCTCCGAGGCGAGCGACGACCAGACGTGTTCGCGTCGTGCCGCGAGACCGGCGCGGACGGCACGGCGGTCGGTGAGCGGAGAGCCGAGTTCCTCCAAGGCGTCCCTGAGCCCGAGTCCGGCCGCCGAGGCGCGCAGCCGCGTGTCGAGCGCATCGAGGCGCACGATTACGGCAGTACCCGTGACGGGTTTGCCCAGCAGGAGGGACAGGTCGTTGCGTTCCTGGGCGCTCAAGGAGGTCAGCCGGAGGGAACCGGTGGCCTGCACGCCGTTGCTTTCCAGGCGCTTGCGGACCGCTTCCCAGAGCCGGGTGAGCCCGGGACCGGCCAGCCAGTCCCGTGTCGCGACGGGTAGTTTGCTCATACGGACACCAGACGCCGGTGCCGGCCGTTCCAGGTGTAGTGCAGGGTGGCCACCCCGCGCACATGGGGATCGCGGAGGCACTCGTAGATGTGCAGGGACGGCACCTCCGGCCAGTTGCCCATGAGTCGTTCGCTGGTGAGGACGAAGTCGAGGTCGAGGTCGACAAGGATGCGTCCCAGCCGCCCGTGGGTGGGTTCGTCGACCTTGGCGAAGGCGTCGTCGAGCAGGATCAGCCGTGGCGCGTGGGGTGCCGACTCGGCGAGGCTGGTGAAGTGGGCGGCAGCCGCGGCGAAGAGCACGAGGTAGGAGAGCACTCGCTGTTCGCCCTGGCTGAGCCCGGTGCGGCCGGTCAGTTTGCGTTTGCGTCCCGGGGCGGCGTCCTCGACCACGAAGGTGTGGAAGCGGAACCAGTCGCGGTAGTCGAGCGCGGTCCGCAGGTGGGCGGCGTAACCGGCTGAGGGATCGGCTCGTCGGGCATCCTCGATCCGGCGTTGCAGCACCTCGCGAAGCTGCTCGGTCTGCTCACGCGTGCGCAGGCTCGACGGGCTGCGCAGCAGCTCTACGGCCGCCCTGACGTCCGCGTCCACGTCCTCGTCCAGCTTCCACAGCAGTTCCACGCCGAGACCGTGGGAGGTGCGTACGGTCCGCAGTGTGTCGTTGAGAGCCGCGACCAGGTTCGCCGCGGTGATGACCTGGGCCGAGAGGTGGTCGCCGAGTTCGCCGGTCAGGAATCGCTGGAACACCTCGCGTTCGCGTTCGGTGAGCCGCCCTCGGGCCTCTGCGGCCTGGATGGCGATCCGCTCGCCCACGGCCGCGACGTCGTGGGAGCCGTGGTCGTCGATCAGGCGACACACCTTGATCCCGTCGCGTTCCTCCAGTTGCGCGTCGTAGCCGCCGGCCAGCTGGTCGCGCAGTTCGGTGTGCCGGTTGAGCAGGGTGCTGTCCGAAACCTCGCCCTTCGGGCGGCCGAGGGTCTGTTCAACGGCGTGGGCCAGTGTCCGCAGTGCTCGCAGACGGCTGCGGACGTCCGAGCCGGGATCGTCCGCCACGTCCTCGGGCAGTGAGGATCGGTCCAGCCCGGCGCCGCGCACCACCTCCGGCCGGCCGAGTGCGCCGCGAAGGGCGCCGCCGGTTGTGATGACCGCCGTCTCCTGGGCGGCCAGGTCCTCGCGCAGACGCTTCTCCTCCTCTTCTGCACGCACGCGCCGGTCGTGGAGGGCGTCGCGGGCCCGCTGTGCGGCCGGGAGGGCCTGGACGGCGTGCGCGATGCGTCGCCTGGTTCCCTGCTCGCGGGTGAGGATCTCTTCTTCGGTCGCCCCGATGGCCTCCTCGCGGGTGCGCAGGTCCTGTTGCGCGCTGCGCAGCCCGGTGAGGCGGAGCCGGTAGTTCTCCTCCGCGTCCAGGCGGTCTGTCCGGGCGCGTTCGTACCGTTCGGCATCGGCGTGATGGGCGCCGAGCCGCTCGCCCGTGTTGCCGATCGCCCGGCGAAGATGCCCGATGCCGGTGAGCAGGGCAGCCAGAGCGGTGCGTACGCGCTCCAGCTCGACTGGGTCGCTGGGCAGGTCATGGGCGGTGGCGGTGGCGTCCGCCTCGGTGCGTGCGGCTACGGCGAGAACGCGGGCCTCCTCGGCCAGCCGTGCTGCACGGGTCGCCTTGGCGGTCAGCTCACGGAGAGTCCTCTCATCCGACTCGACCCTGCTCCAGGCGGCGGCGAGACCTCGTGCCCGGGGGAAGTCCTGCTCCGCGAGCCTGAGGGCCCGGCGCCGGGCATCGGCATCGGTGAGTTCCTTACGGGCGTCGGTCAGCCGCTGCTCCGTCTGCGTGAGCCGCTCCTCCAGCTCGGCCAGGATGCGCCGCCGGGTCTCGGCGCGTACAGCGGCTCCCACGTACTCGGCTTCACTCTTGTGGTGCCGGCCGCTGAGGATGCCCAGACGCCAGCTCCCGTCGTAGTACACCGCGTCATGAGCGGTCGTTTCCTCGGCCGGTGCGAGCGCGATGGCGGTCAGCAGGTGTTCCACATGCTCAGACGTGACCCCGCACCCAGGCTGGGGTGCTGGGCGCAGGGCCGAGGCGAGGGTCGGCCCGTCCGGCAGCGCGGGCCCCAGGCGCAGCAGAGTGTCACGAGTGCCGGGATCGACAAGGGCGCCGTCCGCGCCGACCCACCCGTCCAGAATCCCGCTGGCCTCCAGCGCCGCTTCCAGCCCGGCCCGATGCGCGGGGCTCAGATCATCCGCGAAGTCCACCAGCCGGTAGAAGGGTGCCCCGGTGCCCGGTGTCCTTCCGGCGACGCGATGGTAGGGGACCGGCGGCTCGGGATCGGTACGTCGCTCCCAGTCACGCTTCTGACGCGCCAGGCGGTCGAGTTCCTCGTCGAGCCGGCCGGCGGTGACCGCGAGGGCGTCGCGACGCCCGGTGAGCTCCTCGCCGTACGGCTCCAGTGCGGCATGGGCGGCCTGCCACGCCTGGCTGTCGATGTCGGGCGGCAGCGTGCGGTCCGCGAACGGGGCGTCGGCGGAGCTCTCGCAGGCGACCGCTGCGTGGACGGCGTCCAGCGGCGGGCAGTCGGACCCGACGTCGGTCCGCGTGCGTGTCACCCACTCGGCGCCCCGGCGGCTATAGGCACCGCTCTCCTCGGCGACCTTCTCGCGGTTGGCGTCGAGACGGCCGGCGGCATCCTCCGCCTCGCCCTCCAGCCGTTCCCGCTCGGTGTCGGCCTGCACCGCCCGGCTTCGGGCCTTCTCGGCCCGCGCGGTGAGACGCGTCACCTCCTGGACCATCCGGGCCCGGTTCTTCACGACCGTCTCGGCGGCCTCCAGCTGTTCCTGCCAAGACCGCAGTCCTTCCTGCACCGCGGCCGTGTCCACGAAGACGACCGATGGCTGCTGCACGGCGTGCGTCTCCCCGTCCGGGGCGGTCAGCTCCGACTCGGCGGCCTGGGAGCGGACCGTGCGGGGCAGGGCGACTGCCTCGCCGAGATGGCCGGTGGGAAGCCCGGCCTTCTCCGCCTGCGTCAGCATCTCCCGCTGTTCGGTGCCCAGTTCGGCGAGCCGGCTCCCGAGATGTTCGACACCGTCGGCCAGCCGCTCGGCCGCGCCCTCCTCCGCGCCGTATGCGTTGCTGAGGGCGGTGAAGGCGGCCACGGCGGCGGTGTGCAGCGCCTCGACCGTGCTGCGGCGTTCCGACAGTTCGTGCAGGCTGCGGTAGGCGTGGCTGTCGTGCAGGGCGGCGAGATCGGTCCGGGCGGCTTCTTCCTCTTCGCGCAGGGTTTCCAGCCGGGCTTCCGACTCCTCCTCCTGCGTCCTCAGCTCGCTCGTCCGCTGTGCGGCGTCTCCGGCCGCCCGGCGTCGCTGCGCGAGCACCTCCAGCTCCTGGCTCACTGCTCGGGCGGAGGTGCGCAGGACCCCGGAAAGGTAGCCGCGGTAACTGGTGAGGAAGGTGCGCAGCGCCGTGTCGGTGCGCTCCAAGCGGCCGAGTTCGTCGCGTACGGCGTCGAGGTCGTGGAGGTTGCGCGCGACCTTCTCGACCACGTCCTCGTCGAGTCCCGGCAGGGTCTCGCTCAGCAGGGACGCCAGTCCCCCATGCTCGATGCGGTCCCCGACCGTGGGCCGCCGGAGCCGGTGGAGGAGCTGGGTGAGGTTGCGGTAGCGGGTCGCGTCGGTGATGCCGAACAGTTCCCGGGCCACCCGCGAGCGGTGGAGGACCGCGCGATCGGTGACATTGCCGGAGCCGACGATCTCCTTGAGCCGGTCGACCGGCAAGGGTTTTCCGCCTTCGACCAGGTGCAGGTCCTCACCGACGCGCAGCGGAGTGACGAAGAACGTCGGCAGCGCTTTCTGCGTCGACTTCGAGGCGCGGATGGCGGCGCCGAGGGTGAGATGGCGGCTGTCTCCGCCCTCGGTCGGGCCTCGGAATTCCACCCACAGGTAGCCGAGACGGTTGGTCTGCTCGAACCCGTCCAGCATCAGCCAGGCGAGGGTGGTCCTGCCGGTGCCCGTCGCGTCCAGTGCCCGTGAGTCGCCGTCCAGCAGATACGGGAGCAGCATTTCCAGGGCCTTGGACTTACCCGCACCGTTCTTGCCCCGCAGCAGCAGCCGCCCGTCGCCGAAGACGAACTCCTGCTCGTCGTACTGCCAGACGTTCTGGATGCCCGCGCGGTGCAGCCGGAAGCGGGTGCCGGCGGTCGTCGCGGGGCCGGAACGCGGCAGCGGGACGAGGTCACGCGCATCGGTGGTCACAGCGGCAACTCCTCTTGGACATCAGCGCCCTTGCCGACTGCGGTGGCCGGACGCATGGTCACCTGGGTGGCGTAGCGTGCCGCCGCGGCCAGCAGCACCCAGCCGTCAGCGCCGGGACGTGCCCCGCGGACACCGGTCACGGTGCGCCCCTCCGGTGCCTCTTCGGCGTACCCCTCCGGCAGTCCGTCTCCCTCGGCACGCAGTCGTCCGGTCCGGGCCATCAGCCGCATGCGGGCCAGCAGGTCCAGCACGGCCTCCCGCAGGGCGGAGATGTCCTCCAGGTAACCGCGCTGCCAGTTGCTGCGCTGTCCGTACTCGGCGACCAGTTCGGCCAGCAGCTCGTCCACGAGGCCGTCCGGGACGGCCACGCCGATCACGAGCGTCCCTCCGGTCGCCGGGTGTCCGGGCTCCTGCGGCCGAAGTCGCTCCACGAGCCGTTCCACCAGCAGCAGCGCGGCCTGCGCCACCGTCCCGGTGCCGGGCAGGTGCAGATCCGTGAGCTCGTCCTCAGGGTCCACCAACGCCACCCCCTCGGCGCGGATCTCCATCTCCAGGCCCAGGAGTTCGGAGAACGCCTGCGCTTCCCGGCGCTGCCGGGTGCGCAACCAGTCGCGTTCGGCGTCGGTCAGCTCGTCGAGGTAGACGACGGGTGTTTCGACGAGCATCCGGCGCACATAAGTGCGAGGTCCGCCGAATCCCGGGTCCGCCGCCCGCCGGACCAAGTCGGCGCCGTCACGGGCCTGGGCGAGCGGGCCGGCGACGACGACGCGGGCCAGCTCGCGGTCCACTGTGATCAGGGCCTCCCCGCCCACATCCTGCGCGAGTGCGGTCACATGGCCCTCGGTCTCGATGAGGACGCCCCACTCGACCAACAGGCGCAGAGCCGCTACCAAGGTCCGTTTCCCGGCCGCCCTGCCCGTCTCCTCCAGCTCGACCTCCGCGTCGGCCGCGGCGGCCCGGATGTCGGCCACCAGCTGTGACAGCAGAAGTTGTTCGGGGGCGGTCACCAGTACGGAGAGGGCAAGCGCGAGGCAGGCGTACGTGTGCGGGCTGAACGGGGTGCCGGTGGAGCGCTCCAGCCGGTGGCCCGCGCCTGCCCCCAGCCCCGCCTTGAACAGCCGCGCGTAGGAGCTGTCGACCAGCAGGCGGTAGCCGAGCACCTGCTGGAACCGCTTGCTCAGCCAGTCGGCGTGCCTGCGGATCAGCGGGAAGAGGTCGGCGTGCGGGCCGTCCGAGGTGACCAGCGGATGGCCGAGCAGCAGCCGGGCGGCGCTGCGGCGCTCGGCGGCCAGGGCCACGTCGTGTGCCGAGGGGAGGGTCATGACACGCTCACCTCGGCATCGCTGTCGCTCGTGTCGGAGGAGGCACGGCCGATGTCCAGTTCCAGGTCGTCCAGCAGCAGGTCGCCGTCGACCGAGTGCAAGACGCACCGCGCATCTGCGCTGCGTCGTACGGTGAGCCGGATGCCCAGCTCGGCGTCCTCGCTGCGCGCCTGGTCGAGGTCGAATTCCGTCGCGCCCACCCGGTCCGTGCCGGCGCGACGGCGGAGCTGCGCGTTCCCGAGTGCGGTGGCCAGCAGCTCGAGAAGCAGACCGAGCGCTGCAGAGGTGAGCCGTACCTCGGCGAACCGGCCCGAGGCGCTGCGCAGTTCGTCCGCCGCCGCCGTCCTGGCCGCCGCCCGCTCACGGGCGGCCTCCCGCAGCCGCCGCTTCTGCGCGGAGTGGTCCTCCACCGCGGACGTCCGGCCCCGCTGGGCGCGGCTGCCCCTTTCCCGCAGGGCCACCGGCACCTCGACCACCGGCCCGGTCCACCAGCTCGTATAGGCGGGCACCACCTCGTCGGTGGCCGGGGGTATGCCCAGATGGCGCGCGCCGTAGAGCCCAAAGGCGGCGACGGCGATGTCGTGCGCGTCCTGCGGCGCCGCTTCCTCGAACCACCGGGCCAGCCGCAGCAGGTCCTTGCGCCGGGACATCTCCCCGGTGGCCGACCGCAGCATCCGCTTGGCGTTGGCGAGCAGCGACTGCAACGCGCGCAGGGTGGCGTCCCGCAGTTGATCGACCTGGCTGCCCTGCCCGTCGGTGTCGCTGAACCAGCCGCACAGGCCCTCCCAGTCCGCGAGCTCGCGCCCACGGCTGCGCTGCACCCGTGTCTCCAGGCGGCCGTCGCCCTGCGGTGACAGCCCGGTGAGGCCCTGTGCGTGGGCGTCCAGCCGGGCCAGCAGACCCGGGACGTGCGGCCAGAGCGTGTCCAGCGCCGCTGAGATCCGGGGTGCGCGGAAGGCGACGTCCTCCGTGATCGCCTCGACGTAGTCGAGGAGCAGCTCCTTGAAGCCCTGGTACTCGGTGCTGTCCAGGTCGTACCGGGCCAGCACCTGGCCGAGGTAGGCGTAGAAGTCCCGGATGGAATCCGCGAACTCGGTGAACTGCACGAACAGCGTGCTGACCCGCTCCAGTCCGTCCTGTGGTTCGATGCCGCCGGGCGCGGTCACGAGCTCGGCCAGCTCCCTGAGCCCCCGCTCGACCAGGGCGAGCAGCTCGTTGCTCACCTCGCGGACGGCGTCCGCCTCGGCCAGGACGCCATCGGCGTCCCGCTGGATGCGCTCGCCCAGCTTTGACAGCTGGTAGCGAGCACGGGACCGCTGGTACTCGCTGATGCTGGACGCTTTCACGGTGTGGCTGCTGCGCAGCAGGTTGCCCCACCGCACCAGCTGTTCCAGGCGGACGGTGAGCGTGTCGGCGTCGAGCCCGACGGCAGGGCCCCCGGCCTGGCGCAGCTTCGCCAGGACGTCCGGGACGGCCAGGTCCGCCAGCAGGGTCCCGCAGAAAACCCGCATGATCGCGAGGTGCTCCAGCCGCTCGGGCGCGCTGAGGTAGGTGTAGGCGTCCAGCCGCCTGTGTGCATCCTGGCCGGTGTCCTGAGCTGAGCCGGTTGTGAGTCCCACCATGCCCGGTGACGTTACGCGGCGCGCTCAGACGTCGCCGCCAGGTGGCCTGAAATACTCCATGGATTGCCCAACCGGGCGTTCTCGTGTGCTGATTGAATGATCGGGAAGAGTTACTGCTCTGTCGCCTGGGTGAGGATCTGAACTCGCAAGGCTCCGGGGGCGGAAGGCACGGAACCAGCCTCTGGCACTCCCCTGGGTCGGAGATACTGGCGTTTCCGTGACGTCCTGGGGCCTGTCTGCAGCATGCTGTGCCTTGGTGATCACGCTCCGGCATCGATGGCGTTGGTGAAGGAATCTGCCCAGGTGGCGACCGCGACGGAGTATCCGCAAGGACCGGCGAGCAGTACCTCGGAGGCAGCGCCTATTCCACCGGTCCCGGAGCCGGGGCAGGTCGTCGAGGTCCGAGCTCCACTTGGGCTGTGTCCGAGATCCAGAAGCAGGGCCTTCCCCGTAGCCCCGCCGATGAGGGCGTGCCGGGACTGGGTAAATCGGCACCTGTGCTCGGCCGGGAGATCGGCAAACCCGAGCGGGAGATGAACGTGCTGCTGCACAGGTATGGCTACCTGACAGGCGAGCCAGGCGCGTACTCCCTAACCGACAAGGGAGAGAAGTACGGCACCCAAGAGGATCATTACAGGGGCAACCGTCCGGTCCCTGCGCTACTACCTCCAGTGGACCACAACGACATGGAGCGATGAGACTCTCGCGGCTCTGCTGAACGACATGACCAATGCTCCAACTCCGCCCGAGCCCGCCGAGTCGTTCCCTGACGACGACGTGACCGACGCCGAAGCCGAGCCGGTCGGTGCCGCTGACCGGGGTGCATCCGGTAGCACCGGTACGCGTGTCGATCTGCGAATGGTTGCGATCGCTGCTGCGCTGCTGGTCGGGGCGGAGGCTGCGCAGATCGCGGCTCCGCACGCGCAACGCTGGTGATCGGAGACTGCCATGCCCGCGACATCGCGTGTGTGCTGAAGCGACTGAAGCGGCAGGACCCGTCGGACAACGACGCCGAGACGTAAGCCTGAGGCCGCTGTCGCGGTAGAAAGCATCAACGGCTTCTCCATGGCATGTCAGGCGCTGCCATGGCGGGGGGGAAGAAGGACCACCAGGGGAGCCGGGTTCCGACGTTGGCTCCCACATGGCTCCCAAGAGGCCCCGGAAACGAGTCAGGGGCCCGACCCGCTTAGCGGATCAAGCCCCTGATCTGGTACTTCATCTGTCGGGGTGGCGGGATTTGAACCCACGACCTCTTCGTCCCGAAGTAACTGGGGTCTGGGCTGAGCCATGGGATCGCGCGGCCTTACCTGCGCTGATAAGTACGCAGACTGAACCGTTCCGGGTTCGATGGAGGCTCTATGCGTTGACTCCAGCCGCCGGTTGGGGCTGGCGTTGAGCGTAGTGGTTGGTCTCGTGCTCGTGGGGTGGGATGTCTCCGATCGCGGTGTGTAGGCGCTGGTTGTTGAACCAGTCGACCCATTCCGCGGTGCTGAGTTCGATGTCGGCCAGGCCGTGCCAGGGCCTGCGGGGCTTGATCAGCTCGGTTTTGTAGAGGCCGATCTGGGATTCCATGAGCGCGTTGTCCAGAGCGTAGCCGACGGTGCCGATCGAGGCATCGATGCCGGCCTCGAGCAGGTGGGCGGTGAACGCGAAAGACGTGTACTGGCTGCCCGCGTCCGAGTGATGAACGAGCCCGGGACCTGCAGGGATGCCGGCCCGCTCGCGGCGCCACAGGGCCATGTCGAGGGCGTCGAGGACGAGCTTGGCCCGCTTGCTGGTCGCGGCCGACCAGCCCACGATCGCCCGGGAGAACACGTCCACGACGAAGGCGACGTAGACGATGCCGGACCAGGTGGCGACATAGGTGAAGTCGGCGACCCACCGCTCGTTCGGACGGGATGCGGTGAAATCACGTCCCAGTAGGTCAGAGGCCCGCTCATGACCGTCGTCGCGGATGGTGGTTCGGATCTTCTTGCCGCGTCGGGCACCCTCAAGACCGAGGTCACGCATCAGCCGTGCGACCGTGCAGCGGGCCACGGGTATGCCCTCGCGGTGCAGCTGCCGCCAGACCTTCCGCACTCCGTAGACACCGAAGGTGTCGGCGTGGACGCGGCTGATCTGCGTTCTCAGCTCCGCGTCGCGGACCGACCGCGAACTGGGGGCGCGGGTCCTGGCGGCGTAGTAGGTGCTCGTCGCGATCTTCAGTTCGTGGCTGGTCAGGACTTTGCAGATCGGCTCGACTCCGAACACCTGCCGGTGGGTGTCGATGAACGCTACGAGCGCTTCGACGGCCGGTCGAGCTCGGCCGCGAAAAAAGCCGAGGCCGCCTTGAGGATCTCGTTCGCCCTGCGCAGCTCGGCGTTCTCGGCCCGCAGCCGCTTGATCTCCGCGACCTCCGCCGAAGTCACCCCGGGACGCTGGCCGGCGTCGACCCCGGCCTTGCGGACCCACGTCCGCACCGCCTCAGCGGAACCGATGCCCAGCATCGCGGCGACCGCCTTCATCGCGGCCCACTCAGTTGGGTAGTTGGGGCGGACCTCCGCGACCATGCGCACCGCACGCTCACGAAGCTCAGCAGGGTAAGGGGACGGACGGGCCATGGCTCGATCCTCTCAGGGAATCGAGCCTCCATCGAACCCGGAACGGTTCACTCACCAGGTGCGGCTCCCGGTGCACGGGATTGGCGGCGCCTCAACCCAGTCCCACGGGCAGTTCGTCAACCCACGTCGCTGGGGCCGTCGCACAGTTCATCAGCGTCGAGCTGTGGTGCACACGGCTCCGGAGAGCTGTTGTGGGCCCTGCGTATGTGCTGGCCAAGGCCTCACGACGGCGCTGGGCGGCAAGCTCACTCCACAAGTGAGCCATGGGCGCCCCATGCGAGGTCCCCATGTCCCGAGTCCGACGGGCACGAGAGCTCTCGCTCGACTTAAAGCCTCCTCGAGCAACAAGATTTGACAGGCTCTCATCGTGCTGAGAAGCTGACATCTCTTCAAGAGGTCATCACGCAAGGGGAAGATGTGGCAAGGAATCTCGCAGTGGGGTACGCTCATGAGTGCGCCATCCGAGACACCTACGCACGACGACTCGAGGACTTCCGGCCGCAGGAGCGCCTGATCCGGACGGAGTTGACGTATCAGGAGGTCGGCCTTCGTGCCGATATGAAGACTGTTGATACGGACAACGTTCTGCGAGTCTGGGAATTCAAAATTCAGGCTGACTACAACGGGCTGGGGCAAGTGCTCACCTATCTGGCCATGGAGCGTAAGAATTCGCCTGGCCGACAAGTTCGTGCAGTTCTCGCCGCCTTCGAATTCGCCGATTCAATCATTGAGACTAACGAGACTCTCAATCTCGGTATTGAAATGATCACGTTGCCACCCGTGCTGCGTCGGGCTGGAAGCGTGCCTTCACAGGTCGTAAATGCCGACAACATCCCCCTTATTCCGCTCGCGACTGAACCTGCGGAATGACGAAACCCCCAGTCCGTCGAGAACGAAAAGGGTGCCACGCATGAGCTTTCCGATGATTCCTTCCACTACCCTCATCCCGGACAGTGAGATCCCCGAAGACGCAAAGTTCTTCGGCCTCAAGATCGTTCGTTTCCAGAGTGACAAGACTGCTCAGGAAGCGTTCCTCGGCAGCAAGTATGAGTTCCAGCATGAGATCGGGCGGCGCCATGCCATCCCGGGCGTGATCCTCGCCCTCAAAGGGGCCTCGCCCAACTATCGAATCACCGCTACGCTACATCCAACGCTTCGGCAATTCACCGAAATTGTCAGGTATAATCCGGCGAACCCGCCAGGTGACGACTATGACGAAATCGGCATGCGCGAGGCGCATCAGCAAACGCAATCGGACTTCAAGGGGGCAAAGAAGGAAAACCTGACACACTTCAGGAACTACAACATCGAGGCCATCCGAGGGGAGCGTGTCGCCTATCTTCCGACGGTAAGTGGATGGCAGTCGAGTTCTGTCTTCGGGCAAACGATCTTCGTCGCGTACGATGAGAGTAATGAGATGGCTCTCTACGGGACACTGTACTTGCCTAAATCTCCCGTAATGCAGTCTGACGGGCAAACGCAGACAGCAGCACTTTTTCAGGCTGCGGGGACGGGTTTGGCAATTAAGGCAGGCGCGCTCGACACCTTCGGCACCACCCTTGAGATTGAACTCAATGTCGACGAGCTCAAGGCGGGCCAGAGCTTCGCTGATCGAAACGGACGCGGGTCGAAGAAGAATAAGAACCTCGTCGCTCGCCTCGACAACTCGTCTGCGCTCGCCATCATCAGGGAGAAGGCTGTTAAGGGAACCATCTTTGATGGCCGCCTTGCAGACGGTCGGACTGGGGGAACCTCAGAGACAGCAACTAAATTCATTGTTGACCTGTCGACCATGGATCAGATGCTGCTTAATGTAATTTGCAAGGGCGGTAAAAAGCCGGAGCAAATTAAGCATCACCATGTCGACCGGTTTGTGCCGTACTGCCGAGAATTTCTCACGCTGCTAGGCGACACCTTCGGCGCTCAATGGGCAGATCCCACTCCGAAGCATTACGAGCCCTACCGACGTCTATACATCCATGGATGGGCATTCGCACAGAAGGCGATCGCGCTTGCCTATCACGAAGCCAAGCGACATGAACTGGAACCGTTGGGCGCCGGCCTGGGCCTTTCCAGCGATCACTCCACACCGACTGAATTGATCGAGGCAGACCGAAAACTGGTCGAGGACGCGAAGGCCAATCCTCCCACTCCTGCACTGTCTCTCGGAGAACTCAAGACGCGACTCTCGTCCATCGACTGGATCAGGTACCGCAAGCATTGGATCGAGGTGACCGGATACAAGCTGGATAAGGATGGAAGGAAGAAGACAAGGGAGATCAAGGACGGAACAGAGGGTGGGAAGAAGACGATCGTCGAAGGCCAGGCTCAGAACACGGCTGCAACGATCGGCTTCGTTCTGAACAAGGTCCTCTCCGACTCTTGGACGGATCTGTGCTCGGACATCGATGCTAAGTAGAGCTGGCCGTGCCTGAACTGTTGCCCCTCGACGTATGTCGAGGGGCACTTTGGGCTTACTGCGCGTCTGAGATCTGGTGAGGTTGGGGAAGATGCGCAGGGATTAGGATTTCGGCAGTCATTACCTCCTTTACCAGAGTTTCCGCTGCTTGTGGCGGGTCGGTGTTTCCTGGCCTCGGTAGGTTAGGTAAGGCACCCTCAGCGCCATTTTTCGTCGAACCACTTGCTCCGCTCTTCCTCAATCTTGGAGAGCACGTCCCGCCAAGGTTCCGCAGGAAGAGCGCGAGAGAGCATTGCATCCAATGACTTCCGGTCGACAAGCTCAATGACGAACCCTTTCTCGGAGGCGCTTCTGGCTGCTTCACGCGCTGGTAATGTGAAGTGATCCGCAGTAGAGACTACGGCCCCCAAAGTTTTTCCTTCAAGTACCATGGTGCCGAGGAGGTTGCGGATCGTCTCAACCGACTCACCTTTAGTAGGGCTTTCCCTTCTCTTAACTTGTACGAGCCAGGAATGCTCCTCGTCCTCGACAAGGAGTACGTCAACACCTCCATCTGCCGGGCGTCCAACGTGACGAACTTCTGTATAGTTCCCAAACTCCTTGAAGACTCGAGCAGTAAGTTTTTCGAGGTATGCCGGCGAGATGCTGTGGTACAGATTTGGGTGCCGTCGGAAGAACTGCGAAATCTCCTGCAGGGTTCCCTCGGGGGCCCGCTCATCGAAGGTGCGAGTTTTCGATGACAGTACGGTAAGGGTGTGTTGATACCAGCCATCACTTCTTATGATTACGCATTCCGATCGAGCCTCATGTAGTCTCCAGTGCCTACAATTCTGGCAATAATCTAGACGGTGTCGAGCCGTGAGGTTGGGTACGTCATCAGGGTTATAAGGATCCTCATGCAGTTCCTCGAACGAATGCATTCGCACATTGCAGAAAGGGCAGCTGGTGTAGACGGTGGGGAGTTCTGCCAGTGTTCCATATGCCTCAACTGCCGTAAGGGATGAGAACTCCTCAAGGTCGCGCCTGGGCTTACTAACGCCATTGAGTAGAATTTCGTTGTCAATTTGTTGTTGCTCGTCCCCCAAATCCTCCGAAGCGGCGGCCACTGCTTCGTCGTAGCAGGGAACAATATCGAGGGACGCGAATTCATCGTCGCCCCAAAGAGTCATTTGCATTTCCGTCGCCCCCGAACTGCTTGTAAGCTAGTCGCCTATCGCCTGTTGCTCTTATACACCGTAGTCACCGTGCCAGGGGTGCCGTTGAACGGAACCCCTTCTTGCATGTTCGGACCTGTACTAGCACCCTTCCCAGTTCCCATCCCGTCTGCCGTCGACCCACACACCGTGGAGCAGACGCGGCCCCTGGTGTCCAGGTGGAGCGCGCCACTGTACGAACGACCTGGACGCCAGGGGCCGCGTCTGCTCGGCTCTGCCCGGGTCGACGGCAGACAGGATGGGAACTCCCTGCGCACGTTGCACTCGGCCAGCACTCGCGAACGGCGCCCCGTCCGTCTCGGAGCCTGAGCGCCCCCGCCGGAGGTACTGTTTTGACCGTGGCCGCGTTCGTGCGGTGCCGCCACTGATGGCCGGACGCTACCCATTCGTGGGCGCGCGTCGGCGCAGCGTGTGCGGAGCGGGGCGAAGGCAGGAGCGCAGCGCGCAGCGGAGCCGGGAAGCGCGCCCGGCGGAGTGGAGCGCAGCTGGGGCTTGAAGTCGTAGAGAAGGTTGTAACTCACTGGGTCTGTCGGCAGTGTGGGCACTGTCGGTCTCACTCGATCTCATAGGCGATGGTCTCGGCGCAGTCCAGGACGAGGCGGAGCTTGGTGAGGATGTCTCGGCGGGCCTGGTTGATCAACTCGTAGTGGTCTGGGCTGTCCCCGCGTGGTGCCCACAAGCCGCGGTGGCCGTGTTCGTTGACGACGTTGCGGCAGTACTGGACCACGGCGTTCACGGCTACGCGGAACTCGTCTCGATAGCCCTGTTCGACCTCAGGGCGGAGTGGTGCCTCGTGGCCCTGGTCGTCGTTGCCGTTGGCGGAGTGCGGGTTGGCATGGGGCCTGTTTGGGGAGTGTCGTGCGGTTGGCGGGTCGTGCCGATAGCAAGTAGCGGCGCCTGGGGCGCCGTGCGCTTCCTCAACGTCCGCCCCTGGCTCGTCGTCGTCATCGCCCTGTTCGGCTTCTACCTCGCCGACACCATCGCCGCCCCCGTCATCGACTCCGGCACACGCTCCGGCGTCGACATCGTCAACGACCAGCAGGACTAAGCCGAACGGCTCGGGACGGCCTCGATACCGCCAAGCATCCCGCCGCCCCGGGCCCGCTCCCACAAAGGAGAGGTCCCATCATCACCCGCACCACCCCGCCCCGCTGCCCGAACTCCGAAAGCTCGCCGCAACCGGCACCCTGTCGGCCCTCGCCCAGCAACTCTCCGGACTCGGCGGCTGCACCCGGCCCATCCGCCTGGTCGGCCACCGCACCGAACACCACGTCAACCCGGCTACAGGCGAGATCGGCGGACTCGCCAGGCCCCTAGCCTCCGGTGACCTGTCGGCCGGCCACCTCCTCACCCGCTGCAACAACCGCCGCGCCATGCGTTGTGCGGCCTGCGCGGAGACCTACCGCCGCGACACCTACCAGCTGATCACCGCCGGCCTGAAAGGCGGTACGGCAGTTTCGTCGGACGCGTTGTCCGTGCTGGGGAACCTCGACATCTTGCCGTTCGGGACGGAAGACGGCCGTCAGCGTGTGATCGCGACGACCTCGACCGTGGCTCCCATGCCCTGGAGGGCAGTAGCCGCCTGAAGGAGCGAGACCTGGGCGAAAGCGAACAGGGAGTCGACGGTGATGGGCGTCCCCCCCTTAAGGAGGATCGCGAAAACAACGGTCGGTGCGCTCAGAGCGTCCATGAACGAGTCGCCGGAGCGGGTCTCGGCGAGACGGGCGAGGAACTTCTGGCGCACGTCTGCGTCGTACCGGAGAGTCTCGATGGAGACCCGGCCCTGAGCGAACAGGTGGTTGAGGTCAGCGGTGCTCTTGTCCGCCTTCTTGACGTGAATGAGCTGACCTTCGGGGCCGAGGATGTCGCAGATCTCCAGCCCACCGCCCTTAAACTTCTTGGTTCGGACGGTCTTCTTGTCAAGCAGGGTGTATCCGGGTTGCTTCGCCGCCTGCTCGTTGTACCACCCCTCGTCCTTGCCCTTGGGCCACGGGGGCAGGACGACCTTAGTGGGGCGGTCGAGCAGTTCCTTGATGCCGTCCTCTATCGCGCTGAGGTACTCCTCGCCCACCTCGTACCAGACGCCCTGCCAGTAGAAGTAGTGGGCAGCGCCCTCGACGACTTCGGTCGTCAACCAGCGGTGCGCTGCGACCTTGCGGCTGATCGGCTCCTCGGCGGCCTGGTCGCCGAACATCTGAACACGCATGTCCTTGAGCGTCTTCAGGCGGCTTCCCGCAGGCAGATCGCGGACAAAGGCGAGGATGTGGTCCAGTTCGAGCTCTTCGACGGCCTCCGTCTTCGTGCCCTTGGAGATGGTGAAGGTGTCGGCGAAACCAAAGCGATCCAGGCATTCACTCGGCGCACTCAGGGCCATCCGCGGCGCATCCGGGTTGCCCAGCATCTCGTCGAGCTTGCCGTCGAGGCGTCGTACGAGTTCTGTCTTGCCTCTGCCCTTGAGGGAGCGGACACTGGCGACGAGGTCGAACCCGGGAAGCGGTTCGGGCTGATCACAGATGTTCTCGATGGCGTTGAGGTCGCTCAGGAGTTCCGTCGGCGTGCGGGCGAGGGGAAGCTTGACGGAGTTGTCACTGCCGGTGATGCGCGCGGAACGGCTGCCGTCCTGGGTGTAGGTGAGGGTGATACCGGAGACGGTTCCGGTGATCTTGCTGACTATGTCGCCGAACCGTTCGATGCCGAAGCCGCGGATGTGCTCGCCGCGCGTCGCGGTGTTCTCGTCGGTACGACCACGAGCGTCCATGAGGTGGTGGCGGACCAGGGTGATGCTGTTCTCGTCGAGGCAGCGGATGGCGAACTCCAGCCCGAAGCCGGAGTCGAGCCGGGACGATTCGATCATCAGATGGCCCATGCCGTAGGTGAGGCCGTAGACGGATCGCCGGGTGCGGACCAACAACAGCCCCGCCGCTGTCCGGTTCTCCTCGTGAGTGGTGAGGCCGGTGAGGGACTCGGCGACCTCGCACCAGGCGCTACGGCCACGGGCAATGGTGCCGGTGACCAGGAGGCCCTGGAGGCCGCCGTGATCGAAAGGCGCGGCCTTGAACCCCTCGCGGCTCAGGTAGTGCTCGGAAACGATGGTGTGCAGATCAAGGTCAGGGCCTTCCGGGGTCCTGATGCGGTACAGGGACGCCTTGTGGGTGGTCGGGGGCTTCTTGCTGCGGGCCATGACTGTCACCTTTCGCCGACGTATCGGTACGGTCGATGGGCAGTGGAACGGCTCGTGCGGGAGAGGGAGCTGAGTCAGTCGTGGCCCGGTGGGTGCTGAAGACGAAGCGTTGAGCTCGTGCGAGCGGCTTCGAGGCCGGCAGCGGCATCCGGAATACGAGTGGCAATACGACGAAGAGCGAGGGGCGCCACCTGGAGCTAGTGCTCACCGTGGCGACCACAGAAGAGTGACACTAGATTGTTAGCACTGTCAACGCGCTAACAGATTTGCTTGGCCGCTACGGGTGTGTACCGTCGTTCTCATGTCTGATGAGGGAACCGCTTCGGCGTCCGTGGTCACGGCTGCGCAGATCGCGCGGCTCGCAGGTGTGACCAGGGCCGCCGTCGCAAACTGGCGACGGCGTCATGACGACTTCCCGCCACCCGTGAGCGGGACGGCGGCAGGCCCACTCTTCTCGCTCCCCGAGGTGGAGAAGTGGCTTACGGGTCAGCGCAAGGGGCGGGGGGCCTCACCGGAAGTCGCTCTCTGGCAGTTCCTGCGCACGGCTCACGGTGACGACATGACCACCGCGCTCGCCCGCATCGGCTCCACGCTGAGCGGAGACGAGCCCCGTGCGTCCGGGGAGGTGCCCGACGAACTGTCCAGCGTGGTCGACCGACTCGTCAAAGAGAGATCCGCGCCTCAGCTCTTCGAGGACCTGGTCAGCCGGTACCTCGCCTCCGTCGGCCGAAGCGGTGCTCAGGCAGTTTCCTCGTCCCGGCTCGTCCGCGCCTTCGCTCACTTCGCGGGCACAGCGGACGGATTGGCGTACGATCCCACCTGCGGCATTGGCTCCCTCCTTCTCGCAGTGGCGGGCCCACGGACGACCCTGCTCGCCGGCCAGGACACCCACCCTGGCCTGGTGCGCCTGGCACGGCTGCGCACCGGCTTCGCTGACGGTCCTCCGGCGCAGGTGGAGGCTGGCGACTCGCTTCGGGACGACCGCCTCCCCGGCCTGCGGGCTCAACTCGTTGTCTGTGACCCGCCTCTGGGACAGCCCGACTGGGGGCGCGAGGATCTGTTGCTCGATCCACGCTGGGAACTCGGCGTCCCACCGCGCGCGGAGAGCGACCTCGCGTGGCTCCAGCACTGTTACTTCCACACAGCGCCTGGCGGACGCACGATCATCGCGCTGCCGCCGTCCGCCGCCTACCGCAAGAGCGGCCGCCGCATCCGCAGCGAACTCGTACGCAAGGGTCTCCTCGTTTCGGTCACCGCTCTCCCCGCCGGCTTCGCGAGCAGCCACAGCATGCCGCTGCTGTTGTGGAAGCTCCGCCGCCCCGCCAAGCCGGGCGACGAAGTCCGCTCTGTACGCATGGTCGACCTCACGGCCATCGATCCCGACGGCCCCCTCGACCCGGCTCCGGACCAGGTCGCCGATGTACCTCTGATCAACCTGCTCCGCGATGACGTCGACCTCAGCCCCACCACGTACGTCACCGCCACCCAGCCCGACTACCCCGATGAGTACGCAGAGCTGCGCCGAGCACTCGGAGAACAGCTTCGCGAACTTGCCGCACTGCTCCCGGCCCTCCCACCGGGGCCCGGCGCAGGCACGATGGAGGAACTGAATGCCGTCGATGTCAGTGACCTTGTCCAGGCGGGTCTGGTAGCCACGGAGGGCAGCGAAACCATCTCCACGACCGACCAGCTCGACACCGACTACCTGCGCGGATTCCTCCGCAGCGCCTGCAACACCCGCCGCAACACCTCCAGCACGGGAACGCACCGCGCCGACCTGCGGGGTGCGCAGCTTCCGCAGATGGACATCGAACAGCAACGCCGTTACGGGGAAGTCTTCCGCGAGTTGGGCGAGTTCGAGCGGAGGATCAAGGAAGTTGCCAAGATGAGCGACCGGGCCGCCCGGCTCGCCTACGACGGACTGACCAACGGCGCCCTCGCGCCGGACGTGACACGAGAAGGTGACAAGTGAGCGACACCAACCAGCAGTTGGCCGACTTCATCTGGTCGGTGGCCGACCTGTTGCGCGGGGACTACAAACGGTCCGAGTACGCCAAGGTCATCCTGCCGCTCACCGTACTGCGCCGACTCGACTGCGTACTGGAGGAGAAGGGCACCCGCCAGGCGGTCCGGGACCGCGCCGAGTCGTACACCGGGGAGCGCCCGCACGCACTGCTGCGGGCCGTGGCCGAGTTGCCCTTCTACAACGTCTCGAAGCAGGACTTCAAGACCATCGGCAGCGACGACAAGAACGTCTACACCAACCTGAAGGACTTCATCCGGGGCTTTTCCCCGGAGGCCACCGAGATCATCGACCGCTACGACTTCCACATCCAGATCGAGCGGCTGAACGACGCCGGCCTGCTGTACCAGGTGGTGAAGAAGTTCTCGGACATCGACCTCAGCCCGCGACGGGTCAGCAACCATGACATGGGCTACGTCTTCGAGGAACTCATCCGCAAGTTCGCGGACGCCTCGAACGAGACCGCCGGTGAGCACTTCACCCCGCGCGAGGTCGTCAAGCTGATGGTCGAGCTGCTGCTGGGACCAGACGACGAGGCGTTCCTCCGTCCTGGACAGGTCGTCGACATCCTCGACCCGGCCTGCGGCACGGGCGGCATGCTCGCCGCGGCCGAGGAGCACATCAAGGAACTCAATCCAGACACGAGGGTCAACCTGTACGGGCAGGAGATCAACGCCGAGTCGTACGCGATCTGCCGCTCCGACATGCTCCTCAAGGGACACGCTGCCGAGAACATCCGCTTCGGCAACTCCTTCACCCGCGACTGGCACGAGGACTTGCAGTTCAGGTACATGCTGGCCAACCCGCCTTTCGGCGTCGAGTGGAAGAAGTCTGAGAAGGCGGTGAAGGAGGAGCACGAGGAGAAGGGCTACGCCGGTCGCTTCGGCGCCGGACTGCCCCGCATCAACGATGGTTCCTTCCTCTTCCTCCAGCACATGCTCCACAAGATGAAGCCGCTGTCGAAGAACGAGAAGGGCGAACTGACTGGCGGCTCGCGTATCGCGATCGTCTTCAACGGCTCTCCGCTCTTCACGGGCGGGGCAGGGTCCGGAGAGTCGGAGATCAGGCGCTGGATCCTTGAGCAGGACTGGCTGGAGGCCATCGTCGGTTTGCCGGACCAGCTCTTCTACAACACCGGGATCTCCACGTACTTCTGGATTCTGTCCAACCGCAAGCCCAAGCAGCGCAAGGGCAAGGTCATCCTCCTGGACGCGCGGGGCGAGTGGGTCAAGCGCCGGAAGTCCCTCGGCGAGAAACGCAAGGAGATTTCGGAGGAGCAGATCCGCCACATCTGTGCCATGTACCGCGACGCCGAGCAGATCGCGGCGGATGAGAACCACCCCGACCACGCAAAGATCAAGATCCTTCGCAATGAGGAGTACGGCTACAAGCGCATCACCGTCGACCGCCCGCTCAAGCTCCGCTTCGAGGTCACTGAGGACGCGCTAGCCCATCTGGCCGACTCCGCCGCTCTCGGGAAGGTCTTCGGCGACAAGATGACCGACCCCGCGGAACTGGCCAAGCGGCAGCGGGAGTTCGCGGGCGCACTCAAGCCGCTGATCGGCCAAGTGTGGCGTACGAAGGCGGAGGCGTGGGACGCGCTGCACAAGGCGGTCAACGCGGCCGGCCTGCTCTGGCCCTCCTCCGCCACTTTCCAGAAGGCGCTGCGAGACGCGGTCGGTGTACGCGACCCCAAGGGCGAAGTGCAGTACGTGAAGGGCAAGCAGCCTGAGCACGACCCCGAGCTGCGCGACGCGGAGAACGTCCCACTGGAACAGGACATCGACGAGTATCTGGAGAAGGAGGTGAAGCCGCACGTCAAGGACGCGTGGATCACCGAGCTCAAGAACCCGAAGACCAAGACGACTGAGCGTTACAAGGTCGGCTACGAGATTCCGTTCACGCGGCACTTCTACGTGTACGAGCCGCCAAGGCCGCTTCCGGAGATTGACGCGGAACTGAAGTCGCTGGAGGCCGAGATTCAGGTACTGCTGGGCGAGGTGACAGCATGACGATCGTTGATTCGGTCTGGAGCACATGTCGCATCAAGCTTTTGGCGACGAAAATCGGGAGCGGTAAGACACCAGCGGGCGGCGCGGAGACGTATCAGAGTAATGGTGTCATTTTCCTGCGTAGCCAAAATATTCACTTTGATGGCCTACGCCTGGACGATGTTGCGTATATCGATGAAGTCGTTCATCGCGAAATGCGTGGAACCCGGGTGTTTCCAGGTGATGTTCTGCTGAACATCACGGGGGCCTCCCTTGGGCGCGTTACCTATTTTCCCGAGGGACTCGGCGAAGCCAACGTTAATCAACATGTGTGTATTATTCGGCCGAATGGTAATCTTGATTCGCGATATCTGGCCTATGCCCTGTCGACCCACCCATCCCAGGGACAGATTCTCTCCATGCAGGTGGGAGGAAATCGTGATGGGCTAAATTTTGAACAGGTCGGAAGCCTGGAGATTCCCGTTCCAGATATCGATGTGCAGCGCCGGATTGCCGACTTCCTCGATGCCGAGACCGCGCGCATCGACACATTGACCGAGCGGAAACGCAAGATGCGAGACCTCTTGGTACTGCGTCGCGAGCGGCTCATCGAAGAGGTTCTTGGGCTCGCTCGGCAGCGCAACGATCTTGTTCCCTTGAACTATGTGGCACAAGAAATTACTGTCGGTATCGTGATCACCCCCGCCAAGTGGTACGTGAATCGCGACGGAGTACCAGCACTTCGAGGTGTAAACGTACGACCGGGTAAAGTCGTGCGGGATGACATCGTGCAAATTAGCACCGAGGGGCATGCCGAGCATCGTAAATCCTCACTTCACGCTGGCGACGTCGTAGTTGTCCGAACCGGTCAGGCAGGTGCGGCCGCCGTCGTACCGCAGGACCTTGATGGCGCCAACTGTATCGACCTCATCTTGATCCGCCCAGGCGAAGGAATTTTCGCCCGCTATCTCGAGTATGTACTGAATTCTGAATATTCGCGCAGACATGTTGCAGAGTATTCGGTTGGCAGCATTCAGGCTCACTTCAATGTCGGCGCAATGAAAAAACTCCCCATTCCGCAGATTTCCATTGAAGAGCAGAAGCGTTTGACGGGCGAACTGGATAGGCAGGCAAGAGTGATTGAATCGCTGATGTCAAGGCTTGATGATCAGCTTGGAATTTTGATCGAACGCCGACAGGCGCTCATCACCGCTGCCGTCACCGGTCAGTTCGACGTGACCACCGCTCGCGGTACATCCATCGCTTGACGCCGCGCAACGCACCCCGCCGCTCCAGTCCCGTCCCACCCGCCCGAAGGAGGCACCACCGTGACCCCGACTCCTCGCTCGCGCCGCGTTGACGACGAGGCGGCCTTCGAGATCGCCGTCGAGGATGGCCTCCTTGCGCATGGCTGGGAGCGGGGGCTGGCCAACACCTACAACCACGAGCTCGGCATCGACACCTCCGAACTCGCCGCATTCCTCGGCGCGACGCAGAACGACGCCTGGCTCCGGCTCCAAGCGGAGTACGGCGCTGGCGAGAAGTTCTCGATCCAGCGGTTCGCCAAGCGGATTGCCCAGCAGATCGACTCTCGCGGCGTCCTAGACGTGCTCCGCCACGGCGTCGTCGACCAGCGGATCAAGTTCAAGCTGGCATATTTCCGACCCGCGCACACCCTCGCGGTCGGCGTGCTCGACAACTACAACGCCAACAGACTCACCGTCGTCCGGCAGTTCCACTACTCCGCGAAGACGCCCGCCAAGTCCGTCGATCTGGCCTTCTTCCTGAACGGGCTGCCGCTGGCCTCAGCCGAGCTCAAGAACCACACCACCAAGCACCCGCAGACCGCCGAGGACGCGATCCGCCAGTACCGCACCGCTCGCGACCCGAAGGAGCTGTTCTTCGCCAAGCGGACCCTGGTGCACTTCGTCGTCGACCCGACGCTGGCGTTCCTCACCACCCGTCTGGCCGGGCCCAAGACCCGCTTTCTCCCCTTCAACATGGGGTCGGGTGGGCCGGGTCAGATCGGCGGCGCGGGTAACCCTAGCCGCGCCGAGACCGACGGGACGTACCCGGTGTCGTACCTCTGGCAGCAGGTCTGGGCGCGGGACAACTGGCTGGAGTTGCTTGAGCGCTTCCTGCACATCGAGGACGAACAAGCGAAGGCTGGCAAGGCCCCCTCTCATCGTCCGGGCAGCGCGCACACGCAGCCGCTGATCTTCCCCCGGTTCCACCAGTGGCACGCCGTGCGACAGCTCACCGCACACGCGGCCCAGCACGGCGCCGGAGAGAACTACCTGATCCAGCACTCGGCGGGTTCCGGTAAGTCCAACACCATCGCCTGGCTGGCGCAGCGCCTGTCCTCCCTGCACACCCCCGAAGATCCTGCGCACCTGGGCGAGGCCGTTCGGGCCAAGGGGCTGGGCACCAATGAGCCGGTGTTCGACAAGGTCATCGTCATCACGGACCGCCGGGTCCTGGACAAGCAGCTCCAGGACACTATCTTCCAGTTCACTCACACCCCTGGCGTGGTGCAGCGGATCGATGAGGACTCCGCCCAGCTTGCCGAGGCGCTCACCGGATCCACGGCCCGGATCGTGATCACCACGCTCCAGAAGTTCCCGTACGTCCTGAAGAAGGTCGGCGGACTCGGCACCCTGCGCTACGCCGTGATCATCGACGAGGCGCACTCCTCCCAGGGCGGCGACGGCTCGGCGGCGCTGAAGAAGGCCCTCGGCGCGCACACCGTCGACGAGGACGGCGACCCGCTCACCGCCGAGGCGCTGGCGCGGGGCCAGCAGCCGAACATGTCGTTCTTCGCGTTCACCGCCACGCCCAAGCCCAAGACGCTCCACCTCTTCGGCGTCTCGGTTCCGGACAGTGACGAGTACGCGCCGTTCCATGTGTACTCGATGCGCCAGGCCATCGAGGAGGGCTTCATCCTCGATGTGTTGGGCACGTACGCCACCTACGCCACCTACTTCAAGCTGCAGCAGGCGGCGGCCGAGGAGGCCGAGCGACAGGTGGACCCGCGCAAGGCCCGCGCCAAGCTGGTGCGCGCGGCACTGCTCTCGGATGCCTCGATGGCCTCACGCGCGAAGATCATCCTGGAGCACTTCCGGTCGCACACCGCGGCCAAGCTTGGCGGACGTGCCAAGGCCATGGTGGTCACCCCCAGCCGTGAGCACACCGTACGTCTCTACCAGGCCATCCGCAGCCACATCGAGGAGCGCGGCCTCACCGACTGCGGCACTCTCGTGGCCTTCTCGGGTGCGGTAAAGATCGGCGGTATTGAGTACACCGAGTCCAAGCTCAACGGTTTCCCGGAGAAGGAGTTGCCCAGCCGCTTCGGCTACGTGCGCGCAGACGACCGGAGCGCCCCGACCGTACCCAAGCCGGAGTACCGCATCCTGGTCGTGGCGGAGAAGTACCAGACCGGCTTCGATCAGCCGCTGCTGACGACGATGTACGTCGACAAGCCCCTGGCCGGCGTCGCCGCCGTACAAACGCTCTCCCGGCTGAACCGTACCCATCCGCTCAAGTCCCAGGAGGACCTGTTCGTCCTGGACTTCGCCAACAAGCCCGACGTGATCCTGGATGCCTTCCAGAAGTACTACGAGGCGTCGCTGACCGAGATCACCGATCCCAACCTGCTCTTCGACCGGCAGGACGAGGTCATGGCCTACCAGCTGCTCATCGAGTCGGAGATGGATGCCCTCGTCAAGGCGTACTTCGAGGCCCTCGACGGTGGCCGGGCTACCGAGGAGCAGATCAAGAAGGCGCACGCAAAGCTGTACCACTACACCGCGCCAGCCATGGACCGCTTCAACGCGCTGGCCGCCCAAGAGCCCGACAAGGCGGAGGAGTTTCGGCGCGCTCTGGAGTCGTACGTCAAGGCATACGGCTGGCTGTCGCATGTCATCGGATTCGACAGTACGGAACTCGAACGGCTCTTCCAGTACGGGCGGTTCCTGCTCAGGCGGCTGCCGCGCCGAACCGGTACCGCCGCTGCCGACATAGGGGAGACGGTGCCCAGCCACATGCGGGTGCAGCAGACGGGCAACCCGGAGCTAAAGCTGGAAGCCGCCGGTGCCCAGGTGCTGCCCGGACTGGTGCCGGAGGCGGCAGGCTCCGCACCGGAGGTCGAAGAACGGTCTCTCATGGAGATCATCGACGAGCTGAACGAGGAGCACGGGGCAGGGCTCACCACGGCGGACCAGATCTTGCTCGGCCAGCTCGTCGTGACCATCGCCGAGGACCCGGACATGCAGCAGCTGGCCCTGGCCCAGGACTCGGAGACCTATGGCCGCGAACTCGCCAAGGACATGGACGGCTTCGTCATCAGGCAGGCTCAGTCCAACGACGCCTTGATGGTCCGCTACTTCGACGACGACAACGTCAACCGCCTGTTCAAGAAGGTGGCGACGGCACAGTCGTACAACCTCATCCGCCGCCCGGCGCGTCGGGAGGCCGACCGGCAAGCGACCGCGGAGCGCGCTGCCCAACTAAAAAGCGGCGCGCACAAGCGCACGGAACCGCCTGCGCCGTAGCCTTGTTACGCGGTCAGCGCAGCACTCGCACGGAGAGGGAACCCGATGGGCGACGTGACGCCGGCGCAGGACGGGGCGGAACCGGCGAGAGTGCTCGCCGGCCGCTACCGGTTCAAGGAGCCGGTCGGATCCGGCGGCATGAGCGACGTCTGGCAGGCGTACGACGAGCGGTTGGATCGGCGTGTAGCGGTCAAGTTGATGCGTGTCGAACAGTCTTCCGCTCCGTTCTCGGCTGGGCGAGCAGGCCACGATGAGGCGCTGGAGACCAGGCGCCAGCGCTTTCTGCGGGAGATCCGGACCACTGCTGACCTCCACGATCACCCCGGAATCCCGGCGGTGTACGACACAGGCGTCGATGACGAGACTGGTCAGTTGTACATCGTCATGCAACTGCTGAAGGGGCGTGAGGTCTCGACCTTAATCTGGGACACGGACTACGACGATGAGCCGCTACCGCTCGCGTGGGCAGCGGCCATCGGCGCGCAGATCGCCTCCGTCCTGGACGAGGTCCACCGCCGGGGCATCGTGCACCGCGACATCAAGCCGGCGAACCTGATGCTCACCCCCGGCGGAGTGGTCAAGGTGCTCGACTTCGGTGTCGCTGCCCTTCTCGGTGCCGGAACGCACCCCCATCTCACGCAGGAGGGCATGACGGTCGGCACGCCCGCGTACATCTCACCCGAGCAGTGTCTTGCCAACACGGTCAGCCCAGCCGCCGACATCTACGCCCTCGCCTGCGTGCTCTACGAACTGCTCACCGGGCGTACCCCTTTCACGGCCTCGGACGACCGTTCCTACCTCTGGCACCACGTGCACAGCGAACCGCCGTCTGTCAGGGCCCTTCGCCCTGATGTGCCCTACGAGATCGAGCAACTGTTGCGAGGCATGCTGGCGAAGGAGTCCGAGCAGCGACTCGCCGCAGCGGCTGTCTACGAAGCGCTCCTCCCCCACGCACTCAAGGGCACCCCGCCCGGCACTCTCCCGCTGCTGGCGTCCGATGGCCGAGATCTGGACCCTTGTCGGCCGTTCACCCGGCCCTTCGGCGGCTGGACCCACCTCACCGCAACAGACATACCAGTTCCTGCCCAGTCTCATGTCGCGACCAGACCACTGACGGACGACGAATTCGACGAGGTGGTCGACCGAGCGGCGAAGCTCACAGAGGAGGGCCAGTTCGCGCAGGCCGCAGACGTGCTCACGGACGCCCTGACACGTGCAGGGGACGACACCATGACCGAGGAGCTGAGTCTGTCCCTGGCCCATGTGCACTACCTGGGCGGATCCTTCCGCGAAGCCGCCGCACTCTTCGAGCGGGTTGGTGCGACGGTGAGCAGTCGATACGACACCGGCGACGCGTTGGTCCAGGAGTGCCGGTACTACGCGGCGCAGTGCCGCATGGAGCTCGGCGAGTCCACGGCGGCCCTCGCCGCATTCGGCGCCTATGTGCGGCAGGAGCCGGACGAACACGACCAGGGAGCTGTCGATCGCCATCTTGACGCGCTCGCCCGGATCATGCGTTTGGAAGCTGGCTCTGAACGGTTCTCTCAGGCGCACGCCGCCGCGATCGTCCTCCGTGATGCGATGGAACGTTACCGAGGCCCTCAAGCACCAGAGCTCGCGGAGATTGACGGCTTCCTCGCCAGGCTCCGTCGGCTCACCGATTGATTGATGCGGGGGGACCTCGCCAGCATCTCCGACAGCCCCGGCGTAGATCGGAGCGCCGCCCGACACGGTGCGGTTCACCTATTTCGCTAACTGTCTCGCTGCCGCGTCGGGGGCAATTCGACGTGTCGTCATCAGCCCCGAAGGCGGAGCATTCGTTCAGCGGCCGAGGACCGCCTCGCGTGCAGCGCGCGCGCAGAGGGACTGTTGGCGGGTGGTGAAGCCCATGCGGTTCCAGTGGAAGAGGACGTGCCTGGCCAGGATGCTGCGCAGCCCGAGGTAAAGGTTGCCCGCGTATGCAGCGTCTCCGAGTGCTCGTCCGCTGCTGCGTACGTCGATGACCCAGGTTCGCAGGGGCGTCAGGGGGCCGCCAGTGAGGAGGGCGTCCGTATCGAGGGCCAGGAGTCGCCGCAGTGAGGGTGCCATGCGGTCGAGCTGGTCGCGAGGCACGTCAGCGGGCAGTGGCCGGCGGCCCTCGACCCGCCCCCACACGTCCCCTTGTTCGCCCCACTCCAGTCCGGCGGCGCGCAGAAGGGCGGTGATGAGGAGGAAGGACATCTCTTTGGATCCCAGGAGATCGCCGGTGCTGTCCGTCGCATGCTGGTGGTAGTCGAGAACGCCGACGCTGTCTGCGTGGAACAGCGTGTGTGCGAGCGTCATGCCGTAGGGGCCGCCGAAGGCGAATGTCTCCGGCTCGTACAGGGTGGGCCACCATCGTTGGACGACGCCTCGGGATGCTGCGTGGTCGAGAGCTTCGGCGATGTGTCTGGCGGTGTCTTCGCTTCGCGCGTCCGTGTCCGGCTGGACGCGTAGGCGCCAGCAGGGGTACTTGCGCAAGAACCACCATGCTCCGACCGGTCCGGTGCGCAGGGACGGCAGGAGGGAAGAGCGAAAGGCGTGCTCCGCAGTGGGGTAGTCGGCGAACTCGATGTTCACCTGGTGCCAGCCCGCTGGTTGGGTGTCGAGTGCGGCCAGGCCCGCCGTGCGGTAGCGGTCAGCCATGTCGGCGAGCCGGGCCGGGGAGGTGTGGGCCCTGAGGGCGGCTTCGCCCACCGGCGTTCCGGTGAGGACGGACAGGATGGCGTCTTCCATCGCGGAGGCGTTCTTGTGGTCCACTTCGTCATCTCCTCAGCACAGGAGCAGGCAGGCGTCCCAGTCGGTGGCGGGCTCGGAGTCCGCTTCGGCGCTCTGGAATGCCAGGGCTGCTCCTGCGGTCCCTTCGAGAAGTCCGTCGTCCTCCGGAGGGCGGAGGGCGAGTAAGCGTTCGCGGAGCTCGGGGAGATGCGACTTGAACGCGGCGGGGTCCTCCGCGTCTTGCGCGACGCGTTGGACCGTGCGGAGCAGTCCTCCGACACCGTGGCATAGGCCGCGGTTGGTGAGTTGGTCGAGTTGGAGTGGATCGGAGAGGCATGCGAGGAGTGCCTGCTCGGCCATGCGTTGCTGGTGGGGGTCTCCGAGGGCGATGGCGGCGAGTTGCTGGGCGCGGGCCAGCCCCGGGGTGCCGTAACACCAGGATGGAGTGGCCGGGTGGTCGGGCACCGTGGTGGTCGCGGTGATCCATCGTGGCCAGCGGGTGCCAGCGTGATCGCTCTGACGTATCCGGTCCAGCCAGCGGCAGATCCGGAGCATCGCGTCGTGGTGGCCGGGCACGGTGATGCCGCGCCGTGCGGCGAGGGCGAGGAGTGCGAGCGGGCCGGTGATGCCGTGGGCCAGGCCGGCGTTGGCGTGGCCGCCGGGGATGGGTGCATCGAGGTGTGTAGGGCCGTGCCAGACCCACCAGCCCGGCAGGGCGCGTCCGTCGGGTCCGGTGATCGGCTCGGTGAGGCGTACCAGGTATTCCAGTACGCCCTTCAGCGGGTCGCCTTCGGGGGCGCGGCGCAGCAGGAGGGCGCCGAGTCCGGTCAGTCCGCGTAGCAAGTCGTACTCGGCGAAGCTGGTCTGGGTGCCCGAGTCGATGCGTGCGTGGGCGGTGTCCAGTCGGCGGCGGGTGTGCGTGGCGACGATCGTGTCGAGGGCATGCAGGGCGCCGGCGTATCGGTTGCTGTCGGCGGCGGCCAGGTGCAGGACGTAGGTCATCGCGGGTGCGCCGAGGAAGAGGCTCGCCTCGGTGCCTTCGATGAGGGGGCCATTGGCAGCGAGTTGGCTGTGCACGGCTAGCCAGGCGCCGGTGCCTTGGTGGGCCCGTTCGATGAGGAGCAGGGCGGTACCGAGCGGGTCGTGGGCGAGCGACTGCCGGGTGGCGTTCGACGACGAGGCGGTCGTCACCTCGGTGCTCCTTGGTGTCGTGCGGTCCATGACAGGGCGGCGGTGCGCGCCAGGCGGCGGCAGGTGGCCTCGCCGTCGGGGGCGATGCCGGCGGCTCGGTTGTGGTGCATGTGCAGGAGGGAGGGCAGGACTGCGAGAGAATCGGCGCCCTCGTGGGTGAGGGCGGTGCGGTACTGCTCCAGGGCAGTCCTGCGGCGGGCCCAGGTGGCGGCGACCCGGTCGCCTCCGGGGAGCGAGCGCAGCGTGGCGAGGCCGGTGTCCGGGGCGGACAGGCGTATCGCCTGGTTCTGTACGTCGCGGGCGGGCGCTATGCCGTCGGACTTCAGCAGGTTTTCCACCAGCCAGCGGTGGCCGGCCGCCGGGCTACCGGTGAAGGCCACCGCGATGTCCACAAGGCTGGCTGCGGTGACGGCCGGGCGCAGGTCGGCCGGGATGACGAGGGCCAACTGCGCGATTGCGGCGGCGGAGTCCGCGGCGAAGAAGTGCTCGGCGGCGTCGAGGACGTGTCCCGTTCCGTAGCGGCCGGTCTCGGGCTCGTCAGTGTCCCACTGGATGCGACTGATCAATCCGTCGTCACGGAGCGCCGCCGCCCAGGCTCCGACGCGCTGGGCGGTGTCGCCGAAGGCGTGCGGGCCGGGCAGTTTGATGCGGATGCGGAGGTGGGTGCCCAGGTCGCTGTAACGGGTGAACCACCATGACGGTGCGCCGTCATCCCACTGTTCGAACAACGTGGGCAGGTGCGCGGTCAGGATCTCCGCGGCGCGCTCCGGATGGCAGTAGAGCTTCAGATACGCCCACCGGGAGGTGCCGGGCAGGCGGCCGGAGTCACGGCGAACCACCGTTCCATGGAACGGAAGTGGGGTGGCGGGCGGAAGGGTGGAGGCGAACGGCATGGTGATCTCGTGTGCTCGGCCGAGCCAGCCGTACGCGTCCTCCTCCGGCGCCTCGTGCACAGTGACCGTGTGGGTGCGTTCTACTTCGATGTGGAGCATCCGCAGGTGTGTGGGGTCGTCGAGGTCGAGGCGCAGGCGTTGGTCGTCGGAGCCGACCAAGACCGTGCTTGGCACCCCGTAGCGGCAACGCCAGTCCATGAGTCGGCGCATCCGTCCAGTCCCATCGTGCGCGGCCAGATCGCGCTTCTTCAGTCGCCAGCAGGCCGGGGACAGGATCGTGCGGCCGACGCGGACCTCGGGCAGGAAGGGCAGTCGAGCGGCGGCTCCCCAGGCGAAGGGGGCCAGCACGGCGACGTGCGAGCGGTGGACCTCGGTCACGAAGCGGACCAAGGGGTGCGTGGCATTGGTGAGTTCCACGGCGTTCAGCACCGACGGCTCGACGCGCCTGCCGGTGGCGAGCGATACCAGGTAGAGGCGTTGGGAGTCCGCGCCGACGGCGAGATCGTCCAAGCGGAGTGTGGCGGCCGGGTCCTGCTCACCCAGGGAGAGCAGGTGCGGTACGACGGCGGGGGCGCGGCTGACGTTCTGGGTGCGCAACCGCAGTGGTGGGCTGGAGACTTGGGCCCGGACGGCGCCCGCGTCCAGGGTGGGCAAGGCGGCGTACGCGGCCAGCACGCGCTGTCGGTCGGCGTCTTCCAGCGTTGCCAGGAAACGACCCGTGGTGGTTCCGGCCGCCAGCGACAGGCCCGCGAGGGACAGTTCGAAGCGGCCCTGTTGCAAGGCGGCCTGGGATTTTGCGAGCACCGTGAAGCACAGCTCGACGTGCGCGGGGACTTGGGAGACATCGCCGACCGCCAGCGCGGCGAAGTCCTCTTCTGTGAGAACGATTTCGCGAGCACGGCTCGCTGCGGCGTCCTGGGCGAGTGCGAGGAGGTGTTCGTCCCGGCGGGTGGTCGCCAGAACGGGCCGGCTCAGGACGGAGTCCCGGTAGCCGACCGGGAACCCCAGGCCGATGTCGGGGTCGGTGAGATCTCGTACGGGGACCAGGGCGCCCATGCTGTACCGCTCCAGGAAGCGGGCGCGGTAGTCCTGCCAGGCCATGGGCCCGTTCGGGAACGGCGAGATGCGTGCCATGACTGCCAGGGCGCGCTCCGCCTCGCGGGCGACATCCGTGGGGAGAGCGATGTCGCAGTCGGGGCGCAGGTTCACCGCGAGGCCCCGTTCGGTCGCCCCGGTCACGGCCGTCATGCGTTGGGTCACCTCGGTGCGGATGGTCCGCTGCTCGTCGGCCGGTGCGGCGTCGTGGCGAGTGAGGAGCTGGTGGATCCGGCGGAGTTGCCCGATGGTGCGCACGGCCTCGGGGACGGCGTCCGCGCCGAGGGAGGCGAGTTGAGACACGGTGTGGCCGAGGGCGTCGTCGGTGGTCATGGGCGCCCGCAGGCTGGTGAGGAGAACGCGGTGCGCGACGAGGTGGCGCAGCATGTCCTCGATCACGGTGGTGGGGGTGTCGGGGTAGTCGGCCCGCAGCTTGTCCACGATGTCCTCGACCGTGATGGGGGTGCGGGCGAGGTCGAGCACGGTCTCAACGGCTGGGGTACGCCGCAGGGTCACTTCGAAGGGCCCGTCCGCTCCGGGCTGGTGCGGCACGACGACCTTGGTGCCTCGAACGAAGCAGGTGGGATCGGCCATGACAGGCAGGAGCCGCAGTAGGCCAGGGTGCGTCTCCAGGGCGGCGACCGCGTCGTTCAACCACTTCGCGTCCGCGCGGGCGGTGACGCGGTGCTGTGTTCCCCAACGGACTTCCACGGTGTCGCCAAGGCGTAGGGGCGCGGCTCCCGCGAACAGGCCGAAGGGAGTGGCGCGGTACCGCATCCGCAGGAGGTAGCGGATCAGGGACACGACGGCGCGCCGCACTGTACGGGGCCGCTGGATGTGGCCGGCGAGCACGCCGAGGACGGCTTCCGCCAGCGCAGGGCTGGCGACCTCGATAGCCGCCACCGTGGTCTCGTCCGCCCAGATCCGTTCCATCCACTGCCGCCAGCGGTGAACGTCGGCGGCGGTGTCGCCGTCCATGTCCGGCCAGGAGGGCGGCTCGGCCGCCAGCGGACGGGCCGCGGTTCTGATGAGCGCGGCGTCAATGGCATGGTACATCGCTGTGCCTCCTTCCTCGTCGCGGTGTGATGCTCGGTCCGGGGCGGCCTGTCGGTACCGCCCCGGACCCCGTGCCGCTGGATCAGCCGCCGATACAGGTGCTGTTGGAGCAGGCGGACTGACAGGTGGAGGTGCAGCCGTCGCCGGTGTCGTTGAGCAGGCCGGCCACGACCGGGGCGGAGGCGAGGACCTCGATGTCGAGGTCGAAATCTGAGTCGGCGTCGGGCGCGTACTCGGTACCGGTCTTGAGCGTTGCGCTGGTCTGGGGTGCCATCTCGTTCCTCCTGTGAATGTGCGGGTGGCTGTGTTTTTGCTGCCCTGGCCGCTGGTGCCGTCGGCGCTACGGCCAGGTGATCGCGATCCGCGTGTGTGGCCGGTCGATGACGCGGCCCGCGGGTAGCTGGTCGTCCGGCGTGTCTGCCGGATAGACCCCGATGCGGGCGTGGTTGCCGCGCTGCTCGCGGTTCCAGACCTGGATCTGCTCGACCATCCGGTCGCCGACCGCCCGTGCACGGGGGCCGTGGGCGATGACGCCGAGTTCGAACCGGTCGGGGTCGTCGGTTGGCCGGACCGTTCGGTAGGCGAAGCTGTCGCCCTCGACGAGCGTGGGAATGCCGTGCGGGGAGATCGACGCGACCAGCCCCCGGGCACGGGCCGCCGGCTTCCCGGTGAGGAGCGGGAGGTTGTCGAAGACGGTCGTCAGCCACAGGTCGAGGTGTTCGTTCGACTCGTCGCCCGCCAGCGTCACTCCGGACCACATCTCAACGCGCGGAGTGTTCAGGGCGGAGCCCAGGGCCTCGGCATCGGGCTCCGGGTGGCCGTCCAGCCGCAGACCGACCTCCTCGCCCTCAACGTCGTGCAGCAGCACTAGGCGGACCCTGTTCTCACCGGCCCCCTGCATCGGGACGAAGCCGCAGAGCTCGAACCCGTCGCTGACCAAACGGTCTCCACGGCGGACGAACGCGACTGTGCGCGTCATACCGCGCATCCGCAGCGGGACGACGAGCCGGCCGCCCTCCACGAGCTGCTCCCACCACGCCGGAGGGATGTCGGCGGCCTGCACCGTGACGATGACGCGGTCGTACGGGGCGTGCTCCGGTACTCCCGCCTCGCCGTCTCCCGTGACGACGCGGACCCGGCCTTCGTAGCCGGTCTCGTGCAGGAACTTCTCCGCGTGCCCCGTCACTTCCGGGTCGATGTCGGCGGTGACCACCAAGCCGTTCTCCCCGACGATCTCGGCGAGGTACGCGGCGTTGACACCTCCGGAACCGATCTCCAGAACGCGCATTCCTGGACGGATGTCACCCTGCTCGATCTGCATGGCTTGGATACGGGGCGCGGACACGGAGCTGAGCTGGACGCCGTCGGGGTCCGTCTTCGTGATCACGGCGTGTTCCACGCGGTAGGTCCTGGCCATGTCCTCGTCCGGGGTGGCGAGGTGGCGCGGGACCCTGCGGAACGCGGCCACGGCACGGCTGTCCCTGAGCGCCCCCATGCCGACGAGGTGCCTGACCATCTCGTCTCGCAACTGCTGTGCTGACACAGCGGATTTCATGTCGTCGGTCGTCATGTCGGGTGGTTCTCCACGGTTCTCCTTCTCGGCGATGCGCGCCGGGTCCGGACTGAGGCTGGCGGCAACGTTCGGTAGCGGCGCAGTACCAAGACAAACGGTGGAACCACGGCTCGCGGAAGGAACTGCTGCCGAACTTAGGTCGCACCAGCGAGGGCTGGGCCTGTGGCTCCGCGGCCGAACCCGGGCCTGCCCCTGGCAGGACGTCCCCGGGACGACGCGGACGGCGACTGTGGAACTTCTGCTGAACTTCCATGCCCACTCGCAGCCTGAGGGGCTGGGCGGCCGGGCACCCGCTGCCACACTGATCCTCGTGATGGAACTGAACGGACGACCCGCCGACCCCGAGTCCCTGAAGGCCCTGGCGCTGACCAACTATGGGCACTTCACCTCGATGCGCGTGGACGACCAGCGGGTACGCGGCCTCTACCTGCACCTGGAGCGGCTCGAACGGGATTGCCTGACCGTGTTCGGCGCCCAGCTCGACACCGACCGCGTACGGGAGTACGTGCGCCGTGCCGTGAGCGGGCAGGACGGATCGTTCGTGGTCCGGGTGAGCGTCTTCGACCCGGCCCTGGACATGGGGCACCCCTCATCTCCGGCGACCCCGCACATCCTGGTGACCACACGCCCCACCGGCCCGATGCCGCTGCCGCCGCTGCGCGTGAAAACCGTCCCGTACGTGCGCGACCTGCCCGCCGTCAAACACCTCGGCCTGTTCGGGGCCCTGCACGCCAGGCGCGCCGTGCAGCTGTCGGGCTTCGACGACGCGCTGTTCGCCGGGCCCGACGGCCTCGTGTCCGAGGGCGGCACCTGGAACGTCGGGTTCATCGACACCGACGGCGCCGTCGTGTGGCCCAAGGGCGAGGTCCTGCCGGGCGTCACCATGGCCCTGCTCCAGCAGCACCACGCCCATACGACGGCGCCCGTGACACTGGCCGAAGCACACGGGATGCGGGCCGCGTTCGCCACCAACACCAGCATCGGCGTCCGGGCGATCTCGGCCATCGACGACACCACGCTGCCGACCGAGCACCCGGTGCTGGCGTCGCTGCGCGACGCGTACCTGAGCCTGCCGGGCGACCCGGTCTAGGAGCCTTGCCATGGGGGTGGTCCGCTGGACCGGACGAGAGACGAAGGCGCTACGACTCGCCCACCGCATGACGGTCCGGGCGTTCGCCGCGCGGATCGGCGTGAGCGACCGCATGGTCTCCACATGGGAGAAGCGCGGTCTCGGCATCGTCCCGCGTCAGGGCACCCAGGCCGCGCTGGACACCCTGTTGTCCGTCGCCGGAACGGAGATCCAGGAGCGGTTCGCCACGCTGATCACCGAACAGGCCGCGTCCGGCGAGGATCCGCGCACGGAGACGTTACTCGCGGCCGACGTTCGCCAGCACCGGCGCCATCCTGTGGACGGCAAGCTGATGGTGCTGGTCGAGGAGGGCATCTATCTCTCCGGCCCGGGCAACGAGGCCCAGTGGCTGCCAGCGTTCTGGATCGACGTCTTCCCCACTACGAACGCCGACTACGCCCGGTACGTCCAGGACGCTGGCGCGGCGCCACCCCGGCACTGGGGCAGTGACGGACGGTGCCCGGACAGCGTCCACGACCACCCCGTGGTGTGGGTGACCTGGCACGAGGCCGCCGCCTACGCCGCCTGGGCGGGCAAGTCGCTGCCGACCAGCCGGCAGTGGGAGAAGGCCGCTCGCGGCCCCCGGGGCAACGCATATCCATGGGGCGACTCCGCGACCGCCGCCAAATGCAACGTTCGCGAATCCGGGATAGGGCACACGACCTCGGTCAGCCGCTATCAGAGCGGGGTGAGCCCAACGGGCGTCTTCGACCTGTGCGGCAACGTCTGGGAATGGTGCGCCACCGAGTCCCGGCCGGGACGCTACCAACTGAAGGGCAGCGCCTTCACTAGTCCGTTCGAACTCGCCGCGCCGTCCTCGTTCAACGACGCGTCCGGGACCATGCGGGACGATGACACCGGCTTCCGCTGCGTCGTGGCGGTAGAGGGCATGCCGCCTGCCGACTGACCGCATTGGGTGTGAGCCCCGTGAAAACAGTGACCGCCCGGTTCTGGGCATCCGGCGCCAGCGGTCATCGGAGCCTCCGCGCTGAGTCGGCGGTGTCGGCTTGGCGAGGTACGCGTGAGACTGGCCGTCGCGTCCGCCCGGGTGCTGCCTGCCTCCTGGTGAGGCGGAGCACGCGCCAGGTGAGGACCTCGGCGGGCGATCGTGCATCTTCCAGGCTCCGCTGGCCGAGGGCTTGTTGGAGGATTCGTTCCGGCTGGTGACCAGCCCCTTCGGCGTCGGCGAGCGCGGCGACCAGAGAGCCCCAGGCAGGGTCGTCGAGGATCTGCCGGGCGTGGCCGGATGCGCCCTCGTGTATCTGTCGGGTGAATCGTTCGATGGTCTGCCGTGGTGGCCTGCGGTGGGCGAGCGCTGTCAGGGGCGCTGCGGCGGCTTGGGCGTATGCGGCTTGCAGGTGGACGAGGGTCTGGCGTGCACTGATGACTTGCTGGTCGTGGTGTCGGAGTTCGTGCCAGCGTAGGGCAGCGATCACGATGAGGAGCGCAGCGTCGAGGAACATCGCGAGCCCGGCGCCGTCGCCAGCCACAGGTTCGGTCCGCATGCCGCGTATGGCTCGGCGGAGGGAGCGTGCGTGGTGGTGCTCGGCTCGGATGCGGGAGCGGGTGGCGCGTTCGAAGGCGTTGGCGGCTCGCCGGAGTTGGGGCCGGATGTCCTGCGGGGCGAGGAGGGGCAGGATATCGAGGGCTTCGCCGAAGGCGACGAGGTGAGCCTGGACCGCTTTGTCGTTCGCTTGGTCGAGGTGGAGGGGGACGCGTTCGACTGCTGCGGTGGCCTGGTGCCATGGCTCGGGACTGCGCGGCCCCCTCGGCCCTTCTTCTGTGGCGGCCAGCCGCTCGCGGATCTTGGGAAAGGACAGGTCGGGGGCGAGTTTGGAGCCGGAGAACCAGATGGGCTCGCCAGTGGCGTTGGTGTCGCCGTCAAGGGCGACCTTGTAGCCGCGTATGTCGCCGGAGGGGAATCGCTGGGTCTCGATCAGCACGCTGCCGGTGCCGGCTAGGATGCCGAGGAACTCCTCAGGGGTGGTGGCGACCGAAAGTGCGGTGCGGACGGCGACGCGCAGACGTTCTCGCGCCGTTGCCTGGTGCCCGGTGCGGTGAGCTTTCTCCTGCTCGGCGCGGGTGGGGCGCTGTGCGGCAGTGCGGTCGCCACGGGCGACTTGGCGGAGTCCGTATTCATACTCGATGGAGGCGAGTTCCTTGTCTGCGGTGAGGTAGTCGTTCCAGTGGCGGGCGGGGCGCAGGTCGCTGCGGATCTTGGTCGCGGCGATGTGGATGTGGTCCTCGGCGTGGCGGACGGCGACCCAGCGGCAGCCGTCCGGGTCGCCGTCAGGTGCGATACCGGTGGCGTGCACGACGCGGCGGGCGATGTCGGCCCACTCCTGGTCGCTGAGGAGGCGGTCCTCGGGCGCGGCACGTAGGGAGCAGTGCCACACGTGCCGCTTGGGGGCACGGTCGCCGGCCTGCTTCACCCGGAGGTCGAGGGCCTTCACGAGTTGCTTCTTGGTGGCGTTGAAGTCAGGGGAACGGCCGGGGTCGGGGGCGAAGCCGTCCCAGGAGGCGACCAGGTGCGGGTCGGTATGCTCGTTGGCCTTGCCGGGGCCGTAGAGATAGGCGATCAGTTTGCCGGTGTCCTGACCACCGGTGATCTTGGCGATCACTCCGTTGCGGCCTTTCCGGCCACCGCACTGTACGAGGCTGCGTCAATGGCGGCCACGGTGGCGCGGACGGTGTCCAGGAGCCGATGGGCGCGGGACAGGACGGCAGTGTCCACAGGGTGTGGTTGGCCGCCGGAGTTCAGGACCCGGGCGATCCGGTTAACGTTGGTGCCGATCTTCGCGACCTGGGCACGCAGGGCGTTCAGCTCGTCGATGTAGTCGTCGATCGCGGTGCGTTGGCCGGGCAGAGCGAGGTCGCCTTCGAGGTAGGCCATGACAGCGGCTCCGACGAGGTGGGCGCCGGCGATGTTCATCGAGCGAGCTTTTGCAGTGATCGCCTGTTTTTCGGCGACGCTGTAGCGGACGTCGACTCGCTGGGTGCGCTGGACATCGTCGCGCTGGCGGCGGCGGGCGACGCGGCGCAGAGCTGCTTCATCAGCGGCACGCGGCAGCAGCGGGCCGACGACGGTCTCCCCCTCGGGCACCCCCTGGTGCCCGAGCTCCTCCGCCACCCCAGGGGCGGAAACCGCGTTGGCCCGGCCCTTGGACGGTCCAACGCCATACCTTGCTCCGCTGTCGGCGGGCGGGGTTGTCGTCTCGGGGTGGTTTTCGTCGGGCATGGAGCGGCTCCTGTGTGTGGTGGCTGGGTGGGCTGGAGTCGTCCCAGTCGTCGCGTGGCTGGTCAGGGGTGGGACGGGTCGCGGGCGCGGGACGGGTGGAGTCGTCGCGGCGGGACGAGTCGTCCCCGCGCTGGGCTGCGCGGGGACGACTGGGACGGGTCAGCGGTCTGCGGGCGGGGGTTCGGCGCAGTAGCGCAGCCAGGCGTCGGTGAACTTGTTGCGGGTGAAGCCCTTGGCCTGGTTGCCGTCGGGGAAGCGGATGTTGGACGAGGAGATGCCGTGGTCGCGCAGGAGGAGTTGCAGGCCGCGGGGCGTGAGGCCGTTGAGGCCGTACTCGGCCCACGGGGCTTCGGGATCGTCGCGCAGGGCGGCGATCAGGCGCGTGGTGGGCAGGGCGGGCGGGTCGCCCAGGGCGGTGAAGGCGCGGCGGATGTCGGCCAGGAGGCGGGTGCCGAGACCAGTCTCGCGCTCCTGGGCCTCCTCGGCGGCGGTCATCGATCGGCAGGCGGCGCGTGCCCGCTCGGGCCAGTGGCCGCCGGCGAGGTCGGCGACGGCGATGAGGGGCTCCCAGGTGTCCGCCGCGCGGTCTTCCACGGGCATGTGCGGTTCCAACCGTGCTGCCTCGTCCATCACGTCGGCGGACCAGGCCGTGAACTGCTCGCGCAGGGCGTGGAGTTCGGGAACGTCGCGGCGGGTGCGGAAGGAGGCGACGGTCTCTCCGGGGGCGCGGCGGCGCATCCGGACGACGATGGCGCGGTCCATGATCGTGTCGGGCAGGTCGCCGATCCCGGCCAGTGCCGCCATCGCGAACGTGGGGAAGGCCATCACCTTCTGCTCGGGGCCGCCGATCCGCAGGGTGGGGCGGTTGCGCTGGTGCCCGGCGTTGAGCAGGCCACGCAGGTCCTCGTTGCGCTCGGCCGCCTTGACGCTGCCGAAGAGGGTGTCGGCCTCGTCCACCAGCAGGGTCGGCGGGCGGCTGGTGATGGAGCGGAAGATGGCCGCCGCCGAGGCGTTGACCGTGATCACAGGCCGGTGGACCGTCTCGGTGACCACGTCCAGCAGCCGCGACTTCCCGCACCGCTTCACCGGACCGAGGATCGCGAGGCGCGGCGCGTGCTGGAACGCGTCCTGCAGGTGCGTCGCGGCGGTCCACAGCACCACCGCGTCCAGGGCCTGCTCGTTCGGCAGGATGACGTAACGCGCGATGAGACGCCGCAGATCGTCGAGCAGCTCCGCTCCCGGACCGGGGGCGGGGACGGTCCGGTCCGCCGGTCCGTCCGAACCGCCGTCCGCGGACCGGGGGCTGCGGTCCGCCGAACTCGGGGACGGACCGGGGACCGTTCCGCCGGAGAGCGGCGCCGTCCGCTGTCCCTCCGGACCGGCGGACCGGCTGGGCGGACGGGTTGCGGACCGGTCCGCAGCCGATGCGGACCGGTCCCCTAGTGTCCTGAGTCGGAGATTCGTCGGCAGTAGGTGGCGACCTTGTCGAGGATTTCGTCGGCGGTTTTGGTCC